>JADFMS010000060.1 GCA_022563775.1 Fidelibacterota bacterium
TAGCGAAAAACAAATACGGACTGGTGATTTGTGATATCAAGCTGCCCGGGATAAGCGGGCTTGAATTATATGAATCTGAACGTACTAAAAATAAAAATACGCCGTTTGTATTTATTTCAGGGTATGTTCTGGATGAGTTGAGCGATTCGGTAATAAACAAATCTGCAGGGTTTTTACCAAAACCGTTCTCGATTGATGAAGTAATAACATTATTAAATAACGCATTCCGAAATTAGAAAAATATCGTTAAATCATACCTGAATCGGCTGAAATATTAGCCGTGTAATACATTTCCCAACCGCATCACGATCTCTTCGGCAGAAGCAAAAATATTATTGTCAATTTGGACATAGTAGTTTAAATTTCAATACGCTGGAAGTGATTATATTTGGGGGTATTATCTATACATTAAGGATAAATATCTCCTCGTAAAAATCAAGGAGGTTAAATTGGCGAAATCAATCTTTACGTTTTCATTGACGGTCATTTTCACTTTTATATTATTTCCTGTCTCTTCTATCGGCGGAGATGAAGAAGAATGCGTTACCTGCCATGCGACAGAAACGCCGGGAATAGTTGGCCAATGGAAGAGCTCGAAGCATAGTGAAGCCGATATATCATGTACCGATTGTCACTCAGCCGGAAAAAATGATGTTGACGCTTTCGAGCATTATGGTTCTAATATCTCTGTAATAGTCTCTCCGCTCGATTGTGCGGAATGCCACGACACCGAATACGAACAGCAGAGGGGCTCACATCATGCTAAAGCCGCACAGATCCTCGGATCTCTCGATAACTTTCTCGGAGAAGTCATAGGGGGACAAGCCGCAGTAGTGTCGGGATGCCGTCAGTGTCATGGTTCTATCGTTGCTATCGACGAAAATGGGAAACCGACTGCGGATACCTGGCCCAATACCGGAATGGGAAGAATAAATCCGGACGGTTCACTCGGTTCATGCTCCGCGTGTCATGCCAGGCACGAGTTCAGTGTCAGGCAAGCGCGGCAGCCTGAAGCATGCGGAAAATGCCATCTCGGTCCTGATCATCCTCAAATCGAAGTATGGAACGAATCAAAACACGGGATTCTATACCATGCGAACAGGGAGAATATGAACTTAGACGCAGAGGAATGGCGGGCGGGGATAGAATATTTCACCGGTCCTACCTGCTCATCATGTCACATGAGCGCAGCGGGGAATCAAGAGGTTACACACGACGTGGGTGAACGGATTTCCTGGACGCTCCGGCCACCGATTTCAAAAAAGCTCAACATGATAATATATACTGACGGCAGCAAAAAGGACATTTTGGGAGAAAATCCATCGCTTCCGGAAGCAGGATCCATGCACAATAATAAAACGGTAGAGTCGGTTTTGCCATGGAAGTCACGAAGGGCAAAAATGCAAGAAGTCTGTTCTCAATGCCACAATATGCAATATGTTAAAAGCGCATACACACAGATAGATAATCTGATTGTATTGTATAACGAAAAATTCGCTATGCCGGCGAAATTGATAATGGATGAACTCAGAGAGAGGGGCAAAATATCCAAAGGCAACTTCGACGACCCGATAGAATGGACGTGGTATGAGCTCTGGCATCACGAAGGAAGGAGAGCCCGGCACGGCGTTGCAATGCAGGGACCGGATTATACCTGGTGGCACGGGTTATACGAGGTCGGTAAACATTTTTATACAAAATTCCTGCCGGAACTCGAGCAGGTCGCAGGAAAGAAACTGTATAAAAAACTTCTGGAAAAGTACGTGTATACACATCCCGGACATCAATGGCACAGGGACGGTATGGACGATGAAGATCTCAAAAAAATCAGAGAATTTTATGAGGAACGCTACGATCAATAGTATTTAATTAATATGATATCATGTTAAAAAGCCCGCGGGAAACTTCGGGCTTTTTTTATACCTGCTGAATTTAGAATCTGAATTCGAAGTTTACGTGTATCGATTTCTCCCAATCTCTATCGCCCACTTTACGGATGCGCGCATTCGGCAATATGTGGAATTTCTTTTCCGGGGCATAATCGTAACCGATTATTATATAATCTTCGCCGTTGCCTTTAGTATCCGTATCGGGATCGGAGATATCATACCGTGCAAAGGCGTTACCCGCAGCCATCTTTAAAGTAGCAAAGAGTGAAATCCCGTTCTTTTTCAGGTCTATTTCGCCCTCTTTGTGCGTAAAATATTCTATTCCCACACGGAATTTATCTGATTCATATCCGCCGAAAAGGGTGATAGTCGAGTTCGAATACTGATCGCCCGTAGGTTCATAATCAAGGTACAAAGTGCCGATAAATTTACTCTGCGGTTTGAACCAGATCAACCCGGACGTTTTTTTGAAGTTGTCCTTTTCCGGTTTGGAATATCCTGCGCCGTTCGCATAAATCAGATGATAGCCAACTGAATTCGAAAAATCACCGACCAGACCTACACCTAAGTCCGCAGAGGAACCAACGCCGCTCAAGTCCTGTATAGTTTTTTCCACTGACCTGTAACCCCAATACTTTTCCGAGTAAGAAGTCCAGTTCGGGGTCATCTGCATTCCGATGTACAGCTTTGCGTCCGGGATCAGTTCCGCCCACGAGATATAAGCATGTTTCATGAATGGCCGCATCTTATCGTCTGCTTTCCTATCGGCATCTAATCTATACCGAATCTTAATTTTATCCGATATGTTGTAGTCATAAGTAAAGTAATACCTTGTAAATCTGAACTGCGTTACATCACCGGTAGAGTTGTCCGGATTTAAATACTCAAAGTAAGCCTTACCTGATAACTTACCCGCCTCCTCGGCAATTAAATTGCCGGATGAGACCGCAGCGATGTATACTGTTATTGTTATTATTGTCGCTAATGTTACTCTCATTATTATTCCCCTTTATATTTTAGTCTGAGTAATGTCAGTAATCCGTTCGCAATATACCATATAAAAAACGGGTATTATTTGCGCAAAAAACAACAAATCTGCAATGTCATTCCTCTTGACAGTCAATAATAACTTGATTCATGGTATGTAATTCATTAGTTTAAAATGATAGAACTTGAATCATTTATTAACATTGTTCCAATGCATGACGAGAAAGGTATAAATTATTGAAAATTTTTGTGGGTAATTTATCTTCGGATATCTCCCCGGGTTTACTGCGAGAAGCTTTCTCGGCGTACGGGATTATCTCATCTATTTCTATCACCCAGCACGGAGCGACCGATGAGATAGTCTGTGTCGTGGAAATGCCGAATTTAGATGAAGCGGCTACAGCTGTTATGGAAATTGACGGCAAGGTGTTCAACGGACATTCTTTCCATATCAAAAATCGTGATGAAATAGATAAGACGGAAAATATTCTGGAGGATGACACCGCGGCTTCTGTCAAGCCGTTTGACGATAGTCTAAACGCACCTGTTGATAACTTGATGGAGATTGAGGAAAATAAGAGACTGAAAGAAAACGACCGACGTCAAAAATCCGGTGAAAGAAGAGAGATAGACAGCCCTCTCTTTAAGAATGAAAAGGCAATAGTCATAGACAGAAGAACATATTCTGAACGCAGAACCGATCCGGATAGACCTGGAGATGCTGCACCGTAAATAATTTTATCTCAAATCGGCTGCGGCAATCTTATCCGCCGACTTAAAACCATCCTTTTCCAACAATTGAATCTGTTCAATCATATTTCTGTAGCCAATTTATCATTTACAGTGAACCTCTAATGCCTTACTGTCCGGAATGTAAGGCAGAATATGTTGACGATGTGACCGAATGTCCTGATTGCAAGGTCAAACTCGTTGATGCTCTCCCGGAAAATGAGAAATCGATAGAAATCAATTGGGTTCCGCTTCATTCCATACCGGGAAAACCCTACGCTGCAATGGTAACCGAGATTCTCGATAAGGAAGAGATACCGAACTACGTGAAATCAGACGCAATCAGTACTGCGTACCTCACTTCGGGAACGGGAATTGCGGTAATTTACGTTCCCGAGGAGCACCTGACCAGGGCTGAGGAAATTCTCAACCAGCTGCTCAATCATATTTGATCGGATAATTAGTTTAAATCACCTGTTTGGTAAATAGTCTAAACGAAATATACCCCTAATTCGCTTGCATTTACGGGGGTTTTCTGATAACATACTCCCGGAAAATCATGAAACATTTAATGGAATATTGGGCTCTTCTCGCACTGATTTTCACCCTGAATTTTCTTCCGGATAGGGGAGTAAGGTGGCTTGCCCGGTTTATAGCGTGGCTCGGATTCAGAGTCTTCCGTTACCGAAAACGGGTAGCGTTAGGAAATTTGAGAGCCTCATTTCCGGAGAAAACGCCGGAAGAGCTTTACGATATACTTAAAAGAACTTACCTGAATTTCGCATTGAACAGTGTGGAATTTTTACGTCAGGGTAAGTTGAAAGGAAGAGGCGCCGCCGAAAAAACTCATATCACAGGCATAGAGCATCTTGAAAAATTAAAGAAAGAGAAAAAGGGGGCACTCCTTGTCACTGCACATACCGGTAACTGGGAAATGCTTGGAGGCGTTTTAGCGCAGGAGGGACTTCCGATAGTTTCCATAGCGGATCATATGCATAACCGTTATTCCGATAAATTATTCGAAAGATTGCGGAGAGCGGTTTCTCACGAACTATATTACACGTCAGATTCGGCTACCGGGCTTCTCAAGGAATTAGAGAGAGGAAAACAGCTGGGAATTCTAATCGATCAGGATGCCGGCAAGAAAGGTGTATTCGTCGATTTTTTCGGGCGAAAGGCATCTATGCATAAGGGAGCCGCGTATTTCGCATTGCGGGCAAGAGCGCCCATGTTTACGATTTTCTCCCGCAGACTTGAAGATGGGAATTATGAAGCGGTTATAGAACCGATGGAGATCAAACACGAAGGTAAGGTTACGGAGGAAAGAATAGGTCAGATTTCACAAGAGATCGCTTCAAGGCTTGAAAAACATATCCTGAATAACCCCGAACAGTGGCTCTGGTTCCACAAAAGATGGAAAACAAGACCGACAGAAGAACCGGAGAAGAAACGGGTACTCATATTACAGACCGCCTTTTTGGGCGATGTGGTTCTTGCATCGCCGATAGCGGAAGCTTTGAAAATAACCAATCCGGCATGGGAAATTGATTTTGTGACTACACCGCAAGCGGCAAGTTTACTCGAAAATAACCCCAATATCTCTAATGTCCTGACTTATGATAAAAGAGAAAGTGAATCGGGATTACGGGGATTTTTCAGATTATTGAAAAAATTACAAACGGGGTCTTATGACATTGCGATAATACCTCACCGTTCGATAAGAAGCGCTGTCCTGGCAAGGCTTTCCGGTATCCCCGTCCGCATAGGTTTCGACAGGAGCGCCGGGTCGTTTCTCTTTACGGATGTGATAAATTACGATGATGATCTGCACGAAGTGGACAGAAATATGAAATTGCTCTCGGCGCTCGATAGATCTATCCCCGGGGTCTCTCCCCGCCTCTATCCATCCAAAACAGACGTGAAAAACGCAAAAGAGATATTAAGAAAAAATAAGATATTGAACAAAAAACCGTTGATCGCAATCGCTCCCGGTTCTATCTGGCCAACGAAAAGATGGCCATCCGACAGGTATCGTGATCTCGCCCGGATGATAGCTAATGACGGCGGCGGAGTGGTCTATATCGGCGGTGCAAAAGACAGTCATCTTCTGAGTAAAATCACTTTTAACGGTGCACTATCCGTTGTCGGGGAAACCACACTTCTCGAATCAACGGCAATTTTAAAAGAATGTGATCTTCTCATAACAAACGACAGCGCTCCGATGCACTTTGCCGTTGCGGTAGGAACTCCGGTAGTTGCAATCTTCGGTGCGACAGCGCCGAAATTCGGTTTCTACCCGTACAATCCGGACGACATAGTAGTCGAAAGAGAATTGCCATGCCGTCCATGTGCTGTTCACGGAGGGTTGAAATGCCCAATCGGTACCTTTGAGTGCATGCTGGATATCGGACCTGCCGAGGTTTACAAAAACGTAAAGAAAAGGTTATCGCTTGCGAAATAGACAGGTCGGAATAATCGCAGATGGTTAGAGCGGAAATCCTCAACCTCAGCGATACAGCTGCGCTTCAACCTGCTGTTAGAAGAGCAAGCGATCTGTTGAAAGAAGGAGGAATAATAGCATATCCCACTGATACTCTGTACGGGTTTGGAGTTGACCCTGAAAATATTCAGGCGATGGAAAAACTTTTTAAACTCAAAGATCGCCGAAAGGAAAAGCAAATCAGCCTTATGTTCTCGGGCAGTGAAATGGTCAACGACTACTTCGCGGAGCTTACGCCGATTGAGAGTAGGGTCATCAACGAATTACTTCCCGGAGCGATTACTATAATTATTGAAACGAGAGAGAGAGTCAAATTCGGCGAAAATAATTCTGTAGGCGTTCGGATTCCGAATAATGAGTTTTGCAAAATGTTGACGGAACAGTACGGAAAGCCGATCACGACTACGAGCGTGAATAGATCAGGCGTATCACCTGCAAAGAGTGTCAAAGAAATAATTGACTACTTCCCGAACGAAGTCGATCTCATTCTGGATGGTGGAAGATCCCCTGAAACCGAGGGTTCCACAGTAATTCAGATTATCGAAGAAAAATTGCTGATACTCAGAGAGGGATTAATCGGTGAGGGTGAGATAAGAAAAAAACTTTATGAAAACTGAAAACCAATACCGGGTCATGTTCATCTGTACGGGAAACCGGGTCAGGAGCGTGATGGCTAAAGCGATCTTCGACAGGAGATTGATCGAGAGTAATCTGGACAACATCATATCCGATTCGGGCGGATTAATCAGACTTTACGGAGCAAAAGCAGCTGAAAACACTATTAAAATTTGTGCTCAAAATGGATTGGATGTGGTTGACCACCGCTCTCAACAGGTTAACGGGACTCATCTAAGCCAGTCGAACCTTTTACTTGCAATGGAAGCGGAACAGGTGGATTACCTGAAAAATGTTTATTCTGAATATTCCGATAAAATATTCATCCTGACCGGATATAACGGCGGAGAGGAAAGAGACGTTCATGACCCGTATGGAGAGAATGAGGAGGCTTATAAAAAGATTTTCGATGAGATTGATAATGAAATTGACAGGGTCTTTCCCGGGATAGTTTCAGCCTCAAAATCGTAATATGAAAGGCGAGGACTATTTTACTTATACCGATAAATCGCTGATAGGGATAGTAGTAGAAGTAAGAATCATGTTTATTCCGCAAAGATTCCGCACGCCTTCAAGGTTTTGCAAATATCCTTTATTCGATCAAACATAGGTAAATATTGAGAAAAAAATCTCTTCGCATTCTTCATGTGAACAGCGCCCACAGCTGGCGTGGCGGAGAAAAACAGACGCTGCTGCTCGCTTCCGGACTGAAAAATCTCGGGAATGAAGTTTTTATTGCTTGTCAGCCGCGGTCACCACTATACGATCGTTCGGTCAAAGAAGGAATTAACACACTACCTGTTAGAATGTCCGGTGAGTGGGATCTACCGGCTTCCTGGAAACTGTCGCGCTGGTTGAAGCAGCATGATATAGACGTCATTCATTATCACACAGCCCGGGCTCATACTTTAGGCTGGATAGCGACGACGTTTTATCCTGTACAGGTACGAATACTAAGCAGACGAGTTGAATTTCCGATAAATAAAAATATCCTTTCACGGCTAAAATATAAAAAAGGATATGACAGGATAATCGCAGTTTCTAATGCGGTAAAAGACGTTTTGATATCGGATGGAATCGACCAACGAAATGTATCGGTAATTCACAGCGGAATCAGCTTAGATAGCACGCAAAGTAAAGACGATAGCAAGGGACTCAAGAAAGGGTTCGGTCTCAACGAAACAGACGTTCTGGTCGGAACCGTGGGGGCGCTGACTGCTGAAAAAGATCTGAAAACTTTTCTTCGAGCCGTTAAACAGGTAACTGAAGAGAGAGAAAATGTGAAATTTTTTGTTGTCGGAGAAGGAAGATTGATGAAGGAGCTGATAGCGTTCA
>JADFMS010000061.1 GCA_022563775.1 Fidelibacterota bacterium
GAGCACACGGAATTTTCAATACTATCGGAATCGCGGCAAATCTTTTGAGTCTTTTGTTTGCACTTGCAGCTGTTCTATGGCTTGGAGTATCGCTCAGAAAACTAATTTTTAAACCGGATACGACCACCCGGCTTCTTTTACTGATGCTGATCATTTATCCGGCATTTTTCACATGGTGGGCGACCGGTCAGTATAAATTGTGGGTGATACTCCTTATTCCCTTCTGGCTTTTGATTTTTAAGAGTATGGCGATGACCGTGATTCCGGCTAATTCCCGTAGGTCAGGTCTTTATCTGATCATCACCGTTTGTATTTGGAACAGCTCCAACTTTATAGGAAATACATTACCGAAGAGTTTATATAAACCGGTAGTTTATTCACAGGTAATTGCGATAGACTCATCTCTTCGGGAATCGGACAGAATCATTTTCGATGATTTCATAAAAACAGGCGAACATCCTGAGCTGCTCTGTGAAACATTTCTACCGCAATATATTCCATACTATCTCGGTAGCAAAATCATCCAGACTTCAACCCTTCTAAATAGCCCGGAAAGGTTTTACTCTCAAATTGAATCATCCATGAATAATGGCAGCAACGTTTACTCATACAGCAGCCCGGAGGAATTGAGAAATAGCTATTCAGCGAGAGAAAATTGCTTTGAGAAGATCGAATTTGAATTATTGAAAAGATACGAATTTATTCCCATAACCGGTTATAAAGAAGCTACTGATATCGTCCATCATGAGAGGACACTCTCAGACGCTGAAATGCGTGATAAAATCTTATGGAAACTAAAAGCCCGGGCTCATCCGAGCGGAGAAAACTGATCTTTATCGAATCTTAAAAGGCGATAAATCATGGGAGATGATATATCCTCAAATATCATATCCGATTTTTAAAGCGAAATTCTAAAAAAACCTTTTGAATTAGGGCATTTGCACTTATATTTGTATAGAACTTCCAATGAAGAAGGGAAGTGCCCCGTCAGCACATTCTCTTAGTGGATATTAAGACTCAACTGACGGAGCATTGTAGCTGTTGTTGAAGTTTTTATTTTAAATGCTTTAATTAGTCGCTCATTTCGTAAATAACTCTTTATAATTTATATGTGCAATTTATGTGCCATCTAAAAATATTTTAGCCTAAGTCTTTAATGTTATTTGGTTTACACTTTTTCGGCTCCCGGAATGATATTGCATTATCGGCAACTATTTGCCACCCTATCTCTCAAATTGATATTTAGGTTCTGAAACTCTTTGCTTATTGCCTATCTTTATATGAATAACTCGAATGATGGGAGTATATGTATAAAATTCGGTTGTACGTCAACTAAAACTAATGATTTCCGACATCTGCCGTTAAGTAAGCTTCGACTAAAGTATAACTAAGATAGCCCGATAATATTTATCAAGGACGCAAAAAGCGCATTACATAATTTGAATTTTAGCAGTCGGGGCGTGATTAAAAATAGCCTATCATGAGGTATCACGCCCTTTTTTGTTACTTAAATTCATTGAACATAAGCGGCTTTTTATATACCTTTTCAATTCGGAACTACAAATGGATGTACGACTTATAAATACTGATATACCGGAAGTAAAACTAATTGAAACAGCTCGTTTTACGGACGAACGTGGATTTTTCATGGAATCTTTCAACAAACAGGCTTTCGACGAATTAGGCATCCCTTCCATCTACGTTCAGGATAATCATTCACGGTCTAAAAAAGGCGTTTTGCGCGGTATTCATTACCAGGACATGACAGCACCTATGGGAAAGCTCGTACGCTGTACCGTTGGAGAAATAGTTGACGTTGCGGTGGACCTGAGGGTTGGCTCACCAACGTTCGGGAAGCATGTAAGGGAGGTTTTATCCGATGCGAATAACCGGCTGCTTTACATTCCGGAAGGGTTTGGACATGCTTTTTTATCGCTTTCGGACAGAACGGACGTTATGTATAAATGCACTGGATTTTATTCACCTTCCTCGGAGGGAACAGTGGTTTGGAACGATCCTCAATTGGGGATCGACTGGGGATTAGAAGACCCGATAGTCTCCGATAAAGACGGAATGGGCAAATCTCTCAAACAATATTTGGCAGAACCCGCCTATGTTTATAAAAGTTCATAATGATATTACATCGTTTATGACTTCGCGTATTATAAAAATAAATTTTTCCCATTCACTCTTTTCCTTTTTCAATCAATCTCTGTTAGTTAAATTACCAACACTACAAAAATCGTTATAGCGTATAAATATGGACTCAAAAGAATTAGCGACAATCGCACTGAATGCAAGGGCTCACGCCCGTGCGCCTTACTCCAATTTCAAGGTTGGGGCAGCTCTTTTGACAAAATCGGGGAAAGTATACACAGGCTCTAATGTTGAATCGTCTTCTTACGGTTTGACCATATGCGCTGAAAGAGTTGCGCTTGTGAAAGCGTTGAGCGAGGGAGACGACCAGTTCGATTCGATAGCAATCGTTTCTGAGACAGGCGCCTCCCCTTGCGGTGCATGCCGACAATTGCTTTGGGATTACACGAAAGATATACCTGTCTATCTGTCCGATGGGATCGGGGAAATCACTAAATACAATCTCTCCGATCTACTGGCTCATCCGTTTGAAGACTCACAGCTTCCTTCAACCGATGGCTGATAAAGGAAAAGAAAAACCCCTGCTGATTGGGATCGCAGGCGGTACCGGCTCAGGGAAAACGCTGGTATCGAACCGGATTTATGAAGAATTAGGTTCGAAACAGGTAGCTATCATAGAGCAGGATTCGTACTATCGTGATCATTCAGATATTCCGATTGACGACAGAAACAATCGCAATTTCGATCATCCGAATGCTTTCGATTTTGAACTGATGCGGCATCAGATAAAGAAACTAATGGAAGGGAGGGCTGTAAAGGTTCCTGTCTATGACTATAAAACTCACACTCGTAAAAAACAGAGGCGCACCGTAAAAGATCACGTTGTCATCATCCTCGAAGGGATTCTCACACTCTTCGATCCGGGCATCCGGGCTATGATGGACATTAAAGTCTATATCGACACCCCCTCCGATACCAGGTTTATCAGAAGGCTGAACCGCGATACGAATGAGAGAGGACGCGATATCGATTCTGTCGTGAAACAGTATCAGGAAAGTGTCAGGCCTATGCACGAACAGTTCGTGGAACCGACAAAGGCGTATGCCGATATTATCATACCCGGCGGAGGTTATAATAACGTAGCAGTGGACCTGCTAAAAACAAAAGTGTCCTCTCTATTAACCGAGCGAATGAATAAAGTGAAAAAATCAGGGAAATAAAATGCACACACCTCAATCAAACAGAGGAACCATCGAAGCGATATGCGGCGGAATGTTCAGCGGTAAAACTGAAGAACTGATTCGAAGAATCCGGCGCGCACAGATAGCCAAGCTCAAAGTGGCAATTTTTAAGCCGCAAATTGATGACAGATTCAGCGCAGACCATTTAGTCTCTCACAGCCAGTGGAAGATACCGTCGATAGCGGTCAAGGAACCATCCGAAATAATAGAAAAAGGGATGGAAGCGGATGTGCTCGGTATTGATGAAGTACAATTTTTCGACCGCGGGATCGTAAAGATCATAGATAAACTCGCAGACTCGGGTAAAAGAGTGATTGTAGCCGGGCTCGACCAGGATTTCAGGGGAGTACCGTACGAACCTATGCCCCAGATTATGGCGATAGCGGAATACGTTGATAAAATACTCGCCGTTTGCATGGTTTGCGGTCAGCCTGCAAACAAGACGCAGAGATTGACATCGCAAACCGAAAAAGTGGTCATTGGCGCAAACGAAGCCTATGAAGCGCGATGTCGTGAATGTTATGAACCTCCGCCGGAAGTCTCTTAGTAAATAATAAATAACAATAGGTGAAGCAATGAGATTTGTCAGTCTATTCGGATTGTTGGTGTTTATCGGCATCGCATTCCTTATGTCGAATAATAAAAGCAAAATTCGCCCGAGGATAATAATATGGGGCTTAGGACTTCAATTATTGTTTGCTTCGATCATTCTCGGAAATCCGATACTTATTATTCGGCATATGGAACGTGACACTTTCTGTTTCATTTTTCGGAATGTATTTGTTGCTCTCTTTGATACTAATGTACGCATTCAAGGACGAGATAAATCAAAAATCTGATAGGAACGCTCAGCTAATACACGCTGCCCTGATTTTATTGGGTTCAGGTTTATATGCATTTTTGTTATACAAATTTGCACGATTCGGTATGACAACAATCGTATTGGGAATTTCATTTATAGCCATTTTTATACTCCGATTTATTAAAAAAACAGAATATCAAAAATATTTAGTTTCTTCATTTTTAATTTCAGGTTGGGTGTTTCTGCTTACAAATAACATCGACGGAAACGCAGGTTTTTCGGCTCTATCCGCAAAGGTAAAAACATTTTTGGAGCTTACTAATCTCGGTTCCGCTTTCCTGTTCGGTAACCTCATTGATCCGAAATATTTTGATACATTTGGTTTTCAGTTCGCCTTTGCGGTACTTCCAACCATAATATTTTTCGCGGCATTTCTTTCAATACTCTATCATCTCGGGGTAATGCAGGCGATAATTGGAGTGATGTCTAAATTCATGCGTTGGACGATGGGGACGAGTGGAGCAGAAACGCTTTCAGTGAGCGCAAACGTATTTGTCGGGCAGACTGAATCACCACTTTTAATCAAACCGTTTCTCAATGGCATGACTCAGTCCGAACTTGCGACCGTGATGATAGGAGGGTTCGCAACAGTCGCAGGTGGAGTTCTTGCCGGATATATTAAAATGGGCATTGATCCCGGCCATCTCTTAGCGGCGAGTGTTATGTCCGCCCCCGCCGCTTTGGTTATAGCCAAAATAATTTTTCCTGAGACTGAACATTCTGAAACTGCTGGTGATGTGGATATTCCCCGAACAAAAACTGCGAGTAACCTCCTTGACGCAGCCACTGCGGGCGTGACGGACGGTCTTAAATTAGCGGTAAACGTGGGCGCAATGCTTCTTGCATTTATAGCTCTGATAGGATTAATGGATTTAATATTTAATTTTTTAGATGGAATAATTGACGGAAACTTGTTAGGAGGAACTTATCAGGCATATTCAGGTAGCAGCGGTTTTTCGCCTGTATCCGGTGAGTATTCAGGCATTTTCCCGGGTTCCTTGAAAACTTTCTTTGGTTTTATCTTCAGACCACTTGCATGGAGCATGGGTGTCGCCTGGCAGGAAGCGGATAAGGTAGGAAATCTTCTTGGAATTAAAATTGCCCTCAATGAGTTTGTCGCTTACGCTCAGCTGAGCAGCCACATCAATGCTGGCGATCTTTCCGAACGCTCATTGATCATATCCACCTACGCTCTCTGCGGATTCGCCAATTTCTCATCTATCGGAATCCAGATCGGCGGTATATCCGCGATCGCGCCCGGAAGGCGTTCAGACCTTGCGAAAATAGGTCTCAAAGCCATGTTCGGAGGAGCGTTAGCATCATGGATGACAGCGACTATTGCAGGCGTTCTAATTTAATAATTTAGGCTTTGTCAATGAGAATAGTGTTATTGGGCCCTCCCGGCTCAGGTAAGGGAACACAGGCGCAGCTATTAGTCGAAAAATTCGGAGTGCCACAAATTTCGACCGGTGATATTTTGAGAGACAACATAGCTAAGAAAAACGAGCTGGGAATTTTTGCCGACCGACTCTTGAAAAAGGGGGAGCTTGTCCCGGATGACCTGATACTCAGTATGATCGAGACCATTCTCGACGGAGATAATGCCCGCTCCGGTTTTATATTTGACGGCTTCCCGCGTACGATCCCGCAGGCTGAGGGTCTTGACGATCTTCTTGAACAAAGGGGTATTGGGATCGATTATGTCATCAGCTTTGAAATCCTCGAAGATGAGGTCGTCAACAGACTCTCCGCACGTTGGTCCTGCCCGAACTGCGGAAGTCTATTTAACACTCTTTCTCACCCACCTTCAGAAACCGGAATTTGTGATAATTGCGGCAGCGAACTCCAGCAGAGAGACGATGACCGTCCGGATACGATTCGACACCGTTTAACGGTTTACTCTCGCCAGACTGAACCGCTCGTAGAATACTATAAGAAGAAGGGGAATCTGACAATCATATCCGCCGGGGGCGGACCCGAAACCGTATTTGACAGAATTATCGAGACAATTTCAAAAGACGATCTATAATCCATGACCATTATCGGCGTAACGGGAGGAATGGGGAGCGGAAAGACATTGGTCAGCTCCATGCTGGGGACATTAGGGGCAAAGGTCATAGAGGCGGACAAGGTTGCGAAACGGCTTTATGCCGCCGAACCGGATCTTAAAAGAGATATTGTCGAAGCCTTCGGTATGGGAATTCTGGATGAATCCGGTGAAGTATCTTTCAAGCAGCTGGCTGCCGAAGCGTTCAAAGATGAATCGACAACCGCAACTCTCAATAAGATAACTCACCCTTATATAAGAGAGGCGATAAGGCGATTGATAATCGACCACTCAATGACCGAAAATATTATTGCCGTCGATGCGGCGCTTCTGTTTGAAGGGGAATTGCTGTATACGGTGGATTATATTATTGCGGTGACCGCGCCCGAGGATGGACGTATAGACAGGATCGTTAAATCCGGCAGATTTACGGAGGACGAGGTCCGACGCCGAATGAAGTATCAACTGCCGGATGAGGAGAAAGCTGCCCTGTCAGATTTCGTAATCGCAAATACGGGAACAATTGAAGAACTCGAACGAAAAGTTAAAGACGTTTTTAATCAGATAAAGAATCCACCTGACTTTTAATTACCGTTATGACCTGTTCTCCCCCAAACCTTACCGAGGCTGACTCCTGCTTCAAGTAACGGCGTGGTAGAAAACAGGTTTGTCGAGTTGATATATAACATGCGCCATTCAAACCGGGCGTATAATCCTATCCGCGATCCATTGGTCTTGGTAAGTCCCGTGGTAAGTCCCGTCTCGATCCTCCTCCAATTCCATTTACCCTGCGGCTCAATCGCAAAGCCGATCCTAAGTTCATTTAATCTTTTCAATTTATTCGATGAGGAGACGGAGGCTCCGAGTCTAAAGTTGATCATCAATCTCGATACCCATCCAACCCTGACCGGAACGGGAGGAAAATCCACACCGGTCGAAGCGTAGAAATTCAACCCTGAATCTACACCGTTACCGGTTCTTCCACCTAACTCCACTCTTCCCCTGTAAGTCGGGCGGGGAGGAAATCTGCCGTCTTCCATCATCAGCATTGCCATCCTCATCAGACTGGATGCTCTTTTTCTTTCATTCGTATTCAGCTCGGCGGCTGACGGCAGCGGTTTGACATCGTCCGTTTTTGCAGGTGTTCCGGTTGTTAAAGAATTTCCGCTGATGCTCTCCATCGCTGCAAGCACTTCCTCAGATATAATTGCATGGGCTTTGTAGGATGGATGAAAAAGGTCCGGACTGATATATGAAGAATTTTGCGAAGCGAATCCCGGCTCGGATTCGAGCCGTTTCATCAAGCCGTAAATATCCACCACACTTGCCCCCATCTCTTCCGCTATGCTGTTTATTACCGTGTTATATGCTGCCGTTCTATCCTTTACACTCTGCAGCATTTCAGGACTGAAGACCTCCTTGGATTCAAATCGGTTATTTCTGAAAGGGATCAGAAACGCTGAAGTTTTGCTTCCCTCGGGATACGGCACTTCC
>JADFMS010000062.1 GCA_022563775.1 Fidelibacterota bacterium
TAGATGCGGCGATCTGCAATGAAAGTTCCTTTGCTAACTTAAGAAAATCATCTGTCATTGCCACAAAATCCGTCTCACAGTTCAATTCGAGCAGTACGCCGAGTTTATTACCGGGATGGATATACGATAGGACTGCTCCTTCTTCCGCTGCTCTACCCGACTTCTTTTCCGCCTTGGCTATCCCCTGCTTCCGAAGGTAATCGAAAGCTGCGCCTACATCTCCATTGGATTCTTTCAGGGCGTTACGGCAATCAAGGATACCTGCGCCTGTTTTATCTCTCAATTCTTTTACTAATCCGGCGCTGATTTCCATTTATTACTTCTCTTCCACCTCAGCTACCTCGACCGTTTCAGCTTCCAATTTATCTCTACGGCGCTCTAATGCGTTAATAACGCTATCAGTAAGTTTTTGTATAATAATTGATATGGTTCTGAGCGAATCATCATTGGCGGGAATTACATGATCGATATTAGATGGATCGGTGTCTGTATCAACCATTGCGATTATCGGAATTTCGAGCTTATTCGCTTCTTTGACCGCCGTCTCCTCATGCTTGGCATCGACTATGACGACAATGTCCGGAAGGCGCTTCATTGCCTTAATTCCCCGGAAAACGTTATCGAGCTTTACCCTTTCTCTTTCCAGCGTCAGGACCTCTTTTTTATTAAGTCCCTCATACATCGAAGCAGCCTCTTCTTCGAATTTCTCCAGCTTTTTGATGCTGCGACGTATCGTTGCAAAATTTGTGAGTGTCCCGCCCAACCACCGTTCCGTCACATAGTACATTCCGCATCTTTCGGCTTCAGCGCGGATGAGTCCTTTTGCTTGCTTTTTAGTTCCGACGAAAATTACCGTACCACCATTCTCCACCACTTGAGAAATCATATTGACGGCATCTTCCAGCTGGGATTTCGTTTTATTCAGATCGATCAGATGTATGGAGTTTTTCTCCATGAATATGTAAGGCTCCATTTTCGGATGCCATTTGCGTGTTAGATGCCCGAAGTGTGCGCCGGTATCTAACAGCTTCTGTATACTAATATCTTCCAAAAAATCCTTCTCGAACTATCTCTTTGAGAATTGATAAGCCCGACGCGCACCGCGCAAGCCGGGTTTCTTTCTTTCAACCATACGTGGATCACGAGTGAGAAAACCGGCTAATTTAAGAGTCGGCCTGAGCTCCTGGTCCATCTTGATAAGCGCTCTTGAAATTCCGAGTCTGATGGCGCCGGCCTGAGAGCTGAGACCACCCCCCTTTACGGTTGCAATTACATCGTATTTCGACTTCGATTCTATCAGATTAAACGGTTGGCTGATGATGAATTGAAGTGATTTTCTCGGGAAATAATCGTCAACTTTACGTTTATTTATATTAAATTTTCCTTTACCCGGCTTCACCCATACCCTTGCAACAGCTTTTTTTCTTCTTCCTGTTCCGTAATATTCGTTCTTTACCATAAATTACTAAACTTTTAGCTCTGTCGGCTGCTGTGCCCCGTGTGGATGCTCCGTTCCTGCGTAGACTTTTAATTTTCGAAATAACTTTCTGCCGAGTTTATTTTTGGGAAGCATCCCTTTCACAGCAAGTTCGAGAACTCGTTCCGGAGTTGATTGTATCATGGACTTAAAGGTAGTGCTCTTAAGACCTCCCGGATATCCTGTGTGGCGATTATATATCTTCGCCTCATATTTATTTCCGGAAACCTTTATTTTTTCGGCATTCACTATTATAATAAAATCACCGTTGTCGACATGATATGCGAAATTCGGCTTATGTTTTCCCATCAAAATGTGCGATACCTTCGACGCTACCCTTCCGAGTATCTTATCCTGAGCGTCGACAATAAACCATTGATGGCTTATATCATCTTTTGTCGGACTAAACGTTTTCATTTCCTCTTCTCTCTCTCAATCAAACTCTCGTGCAGTCGCAAAAAATATATTTCCCCCTTCCTATTGTCAAGGCTTATTTTGAGGATATCGGCATAAATAGAGTAAAAAACAACCGTCATTCTCCATCTAAGGATATGCTTAAGGAGTTAAGTGATACGTCAGTTACATCGATTATCATATCATCAATTATTATCCCATCGATCTCCTTTGCAATAATCTCCGCAGTAGAATGGGCATGAACTTCCAGCTCTGCGATATTCCCGCTGTAAGTCCTGGTTCGAATATTGACAAAGCCGCGAATGAGATAGCTAAGACTGTTCTTTAGATTCAGAAATTGAGCATATCCTTTGATATTGTTCACAGTCAGATTAATTGTCCTGCCCGCATTGACCTCTGTGCTCCATCTGTTAATAATATCTTGCATAAGAGTGCCGCTTACCTTAGTTACCGCTTTCCTGACAGCGCGCATAGCTCCTGTTTTTATGTTGCTGTGCGGATAATCAGCATGTGCCGTCGCTTCGGTAATCAGGACACCGTTATCGATCATTATAGCATTCAGCTTTATCGTCACCCGAATAGAGTTTATTCGGCTGCTTTCTTTTTTTGTCGGGTTAGCTACTACTATTTCGGCCCTCCCTATAATAGCTACGTCGGCGCCATATTCACCGGCAAGCGAAATGACCGCGCTGAGATGCCTGTCACCTACAATCAAAGATCTGTTTCTGTACGGAGCCATATCTGACGAGGCCACATCTACAATATCAAACCCGAATTTTGTGAATTCTTCCCCTAAGATGCGCTCCACTTCTGAGAGTTCATCTCTCACCGCCTTCACGCTGTCATCCGAATTGACAATTATAAACAGGCTCGGTTTTCCTAACCGGTGAAGCAATAGCCCAATGACGTCAAGATCGTACTCTAACTTATCGGTATCTATGATCGCTTCGATTTTTACAGAATAAATATCTTCTTTTATCATTTCAGTTTGGATAATTTCGTATTTTTTTATGTATTCCAGCGGATTCGAAAAAATGTTATTCTCTAAGAGTTGATAATTCCGGGAGATCAACTCCGGCGCTGACATTAACCCAAGAATACTTTCTATCGCATTATTGAGAGCATCATAAACAGCATTTTTCTTGGCAATATCATACCTTTTTTCTATAACCATCCCGGTTCCTGCGGCAGTTATTACTCTGACATCCTCGTCAGATGAGATTCTGTTCGTTGAAGATTTTTTTCCTGATCCGGAACCGACAGATAAAAAGTAGGTTCCCCGGGCATGAAGAAGAGCAGAATTACCGGGCATATCCCTCTGACTACTCTCTCCGAATGGAGCGGATAAGAAAAAAATGGTTGCTACGACACCGATAATCAGTACTTGAAAATTCTTCATGGGGTAATTTTCAATGATTTTATTTTTATCGCCCAGCTGCCTCTCTTTTCTATTTTGCGAAGCGGTGATTCCTGCACATGAGAGTGAAATATAACTAAAAATTAGTTATTTAGCGAAAGGAAGTTTAGCAAACTTGGTCAGGAGTCTATTGCGGAATGAAATAACCCCCGGAGTGGCGCTAATTCCATGCAGCCGGGTTAACATGGAACCACTCCGCACACTCCCGGGGCGTTTCCTTTTAGCTTAGGCTGTTATTGAAAAGAAAATGTAATGTCTATTACAAAAAATCCGGTGACAAGATCACCGGATTATCTGATTATCAGTTAATTCCCTATATTTCTGAAGAACTTATCCCGTCGAAATAGCTCGATTCGAGAAGATTATCCACATCGTACTTTAGAATAAGTTTATGGAATTCACTCTTAATATCCGAAAAGTCTTCCGCGTCGCCATCAAGATTTTCAAGAAGTCCGAAAATCCTCTTTTTTTCGTTTCTGCTGACGACATTCTTAAGATGCCCCCAGATGTAATAAGCTGTGTTTCTTCTGGAGAGCGGCTCCGGGTCACCTGAAAAAAGTTTTTCTGTTTCTTCTACATAAATTTTAACCATCTCATCTTCAGGAGTATTTGATTTTATCAGATTTTTCAGCTTATCATGAACTTCAAAGGAGTATTCCATTATCTGAAAACGATCTTTGAACCAACATTCAAGGACGTCAAGTTTATTTGTTATCTTTTTTGCGCTACTCATTTTTATTCCTCAATTACTTTGTTATGGTTTTTCAAACCGCTTTCGGTCAGAACTGCTTACCGACTTGTCGTTTAACTTAACTAATTACTTTTTCACCTTGATGAGGTTGACATCCTTTTACATCAGCCGGCAAGGTATCCCCCTGATTAAATCACCTTTAGACTGAGAGAAAATTAACGTTTAAAAACATTATTGTCAATAGGTAATCCGAATTTTTAGCGATAAGATCAAAATTCAGCTCATAACAGCGGCAGAAACCAGTAATAACAGCATGGTGCCAAAAGCTGCTATCAATGCGTACGGAAGTTGGGTTTTAACATGCTCTATGTGGTCAGATGCCGACACAAGGCTCGAAATAATTGTGGTGTCAGAAATCGGTGAACAATGGTCGCCGAATACTCCGCCTCCCAAAACGGCTGCGATGGAGAGGGGCAGTATTCCGCCGACTTCGGATATCAGTGGTACAGCGATGGGAATCATTATCGCAAACGTACCCCAGGACGTCCCGGTTGAGAATGCCATCGCACCCGAAACTATAAACAGAATCAAAGGAATAAAAACCGGACTGAGCCAGGGACCGACCATACCTGCAATATATTCTCCCGTTCCCATCTTAGTTGTAAGATTTCCAATCGCAAATGCCAGCAACATCAAAATTGCCATCGGCATAAGTGATCTTGCTCCGGTTACAAACCGTTCACTCAGCTGCTGGAGATTCATTATTCCCTGAACTCTATACATTACCGCCGCTACAATAACGGCGGTCGACACAGCCATCAGTACCGAGATAGATCCCGTTCCCCTCATAATATTACCATTTCCGGTAACGAACAAAACTATCAGCATCATCCCGATCATTACGCCAATCGGAAGCAGCATATTTATTGAACGGAATTTTGCGCCTTCGACCGGTCTTACCGCCCCTATTTCGGAAATAACCCCGGATATATTCTCTGAACCGGATTGATTCGAGTCGAGAGCTCTCAACTCGGCTTCTTTCATCTTCCCTATATCTCTCTGAGTAAATATTGTGATAACTACGAGGGCTAATGCGAGTATCGCATAAAAATTCAGAGGAACGGCCTTTACGAAGACGCCTACGGGATATTCGATACCCTGTTCTGCTAATAGACCGATTACAAAAGCCCCCCATGCGTTCAGCGGTATCAGGACACAGACCGGTGCGGAAGTGCTGTCGACAATATAAGCGAGCTTTTCCCTTGATATTTTGTATTTATCGAATACGGGTCTGCATACGGTTCCGGTAACAAGAATCGAAATGTTCGTTTCTATAAAAATTATCATGCCGGTCGACCATGCGAGAAACCCTGCCGACCTGCGCGAGTTGACGAATCTTCTTCTCTCAAGCCATGCGATAAATCCCTCTACCCCTCCGGAACTCTGTATATAGGTTATCAGGACTCCCATAAGAATGCTGAAAAGAATTACACTCGAGTTTGACGGGCTTTGAAACACTTCCAACAACGCCTCAAGCGTATCGGCGAATCCTATAAACGGATTCCAATTAGAGAGAATCGAGTAGCCGACAAAAATCCCGAAAAATAGAGCCAGATAGACCTGCCGCGTCCACACAGCAAGAACGATCGCGACGATCGGAGGCAGGAGTGAGAATATGCCTATCTCTGCCATTAACTGTGTTTTTCGTCTGTAGACGGACTCATTTTAAACTATCCTCCGTCCTGTTCAAGGCTGTACGGCTCTTTTAGATAGGATTTCGCAAGTCGCACAGCTGACGTGTAATTATCCAGCTTCACCGCCTTTTTATAAAACTCCTTTGCGCTCTTGCGATCTCCGATTTGATCATACGCCATTCCTGTGCTCAAATATATATATCCGAGTTTGAATTTGAATTCGAGAGTGTACTCCTCCGCTAATCCCCTTAAAAGCTCAAGCGCTTCTCTCGGCTTTCCTTCCTTTCGTAATCTTTCTCCATTGAAATAATCAACCCGGGTTTTCATTTCTCGTTGATATTTATCAGGCAGTCCCGCCGCTAATTTCGGTATCAATTCTATGTGAATTTTTGCTTCTTCGAGCTTTCCGATCATCAATAGAATATCAGCGTACTTTCCGCGGAAGTATGGACTTCTGTCAAATTCCTCGACGAGACCGGTTGCGAGATCGTAGGCTTTGGAATACTCTTCTTCAATATAAGCATATACAAACATCAGGAAATTTCTTGCTTCTATAGAAGCGTAGATGCCTTTTTCAGCAACCAATTGAAGTTCCCGCAGCGCTTCTTCCCGGCTCGATTTCAATCCCGCCATGTATGCGAGGCTCTTGATAACAGGGTTGGAAATAGCTATAAAATAATGAAACACGCCTAATCCGATCAATGGATCGATCATTGTAGGATCCATCCTCATAGCCTCTCTGATTATGGTAAATCCCGCTTGCGAGTCGTAAAAGGTATCTATCCAATCGTTTTTCGAAAGCGCTATCCTGGCTTTCATTCCCCTTGCCGCTCCGAGGTAAACCATGCTGAGGGCATCTTCGGGATATTTATTCAGCCGCATTTCAGCAACATTGACAACTTCATCAAGCTTCTTGCTCATCTCGCCCCACACCTGACTGTCATCTTCGACCATCCTTTGAGTAAACCAATCCAGTACGACCAGATAAAAATATCCTGAAGGAAGATCTGAATTTATCCTTTTAAACTCTTCGAATGAGGCTCTTGATTCCTCAAATTGAAAGTTATACATCTGTCGAATCCCCCGTATCGCTATCTCTTCGGATACGGGAAGATATTCGGCTTGGATCTCAATCACCTGGGAATGGAGCATTCCCTGCGCGAATATAATGAGAAATATCGTAATAAATGTTTTCAAATTCTGACGAATATATCCCCGCCGTATGACTATTGCAAGAGTTGAGTTTCAGATGAATTTATCAATGCAGACGTTAAAACTATCGGGATTTTATCTACTGACTCAAGACCTTTCTAACGACCAATCGAGTCCCGTATTCCTCATCGTTGAACGAGAGGGTTTTGTTATCCACAAGGTCCGTCTTTAAAACGCCTTCCATCATTTCGTCCCGGAAGACGTTACCCCCCTTTTTCAAGGCTACGCTTTTCTTTTGTATTACAGCCCATACCGCTCCATCCGGCTTGATCGCCCGCCTAAGTCTCTGAAACAATTGTTCGTACTCCACCTTTTGCATGATTCTTATTATGATCATGTCGACCGGAATACCCAGAATCCTTTTTTGTAAAGTCACGGTAGAGGGGAATTCGAGGCTCAGCCGCCTGAAGAGTTCGCTCTCGTCATCCAATACGACAACAGTTTGGCTCTCCTTGATGCCTAATTTTGTTACAAACTCGGACAAATCATCCTGCTTTCAAAGAAGCTGCCTGTTTGGTAAATAACTCGGAGCCGTTCTCGGTTATCAGCATAATATCTTCGAGCCTTACACCGAGTTCACCGCGTATGTATATTCCGGGTTCGTTACTAAAAGTCATGCCCGGCGCTAACTTCAGATTATTCCCTTTCACAAGATATGGGTACTCATGTCCGCTCATCCCTATCCCGTGCCCAAGCCGGTGTGTCAAGACCGTATAACCTTTTCCATCTCCAGCTTTTTCGATC
>JADFMS010000013.1 GCA_022563775.1 Fidelibacterota bacterium
GATATCGCCGTAGCCCATTCAGTGGCGGCGGAACTTATGGGTATGAAAGCGATATATTTAGAGGCGGGAAGCGGCGCAAAGATGCCGGTACCGCTGAAAACTGTTTCGGCGGTATGCAATGAAGTTGATCTGCCGGTTTTGGTAGGTGGGGGAATTCACACGCCCGAATCGGCTGAACTGAGAGCCAGAGCGGGCGCATCCTTCATCGTCACCGGTACGGTGCACGAAGAGGAGATGGATAGTGCTCTTATCGGCGAGTTCGCCAAGGCGGTACACTGGAAAGAGTGATCTTTGTTCTGATACCATTAAAATGGTTCAAAGGAGGTGAAATTATGGCGATAATAGCGATCTTTACAGGAAATGGGTTTACTAAAGACATGTATGAAAGGCTGCGGCAAGAAGTCGGATGGGAGACTGAACCAATTGATGGTTGGATGATGCACGCTGTCCGCTTTGACGAATCTGGTGAACTCCATATGATAAACATCTGGGAATCAACAGAGAAGATGAAAGAGGGCTTTGTCAGCCGTCTTATGCCTGTAATGCAAAAGATTGGCATTCCGGAACCGCGAGCTGAGATTTATCCTGCCTACAATGTAAATGTGTTTTAAAGTAACTGAGATTTAAATTCATAGAAAACATGATTAATAACCACAGATCTTATCGATAATTCTGCTCATCAAATATGCATTGTTCAGGATATCGAACCGGGAATAGGATTCTTAGGTATTTAGTTCCTTTGCCTACAGGCACGCGATTTCGTCCAGACGGTCCACTGGAAAGAGTGACTACCGAAGCGTATACGACTTAGTAGAATAGTTCCGATAAAGGGATTTATGCGAAACCGATATTTACGAGCTGGTTTACATGGTAGCACTTTAAATATTCTTGATATAGGGTAGAGAGTATTAAGTTTTTGGTACTTTTTCTATTATAAGTCGAAGCGATAGCTCAAATCCTTTGTAGGCAAGTTCGATTTGCTCCTTGAATAGGTCTGCAATGCTAAGTTTGAGATTAATCTGCTTAGAATTTTCATCACCTTTAGCCAATAAAATGTCATAAAAGTGGCTAGTGGGAATAGTCTGAGTATGAGTGTCCTCATTTCGTTCAAATACTATTGGATGCACCTTCTCATTGTATATCTTATTAAGTTGCTCGAAATACGAAGAAGACTTGACTGATTTAGGGATATTTGTGAGCACACGTCCAATATATACTCCATCATCTCGTAATCCAGTCTTGAAAAAACAATAAAGTAAATCTCCAATCCTGTCCCAGAAGTCATAAACGGTCGAATGTAGAACTCTAGTATACGATAGATACCTCGCATCATACCAATTCTGATGATATGTACCAACCTCCTTATTTATTAATGGCCGTAGCAAAAAAAGTAAGGACGTAAAATGTACAAGGTCGTTACTTAAAAAGACGAGGTCAGTAAAAAGGTGCTGTGGTAAAGAGTATATTTTTAAGTGCTGGTCGGTTACTTCAGAATAAAATGTCAAAGGATGCTTGTCATCAATGGTAATCTTGTTGATATGTTCTAAGCTTTCTGCTTCCTGAATTTGGTTAAGTTGATAAAACAGTTCGTCTAAGATTTCTTTATCATTCATGATTATTTAAATTTATTGTTTTTCTGTACTATTGTCACTATCTACTTCAACTTTCCTTTCATATTCAATGTGAAATTTCTGATAACGGTATTTATACGAAAAACGCCTATATTTTCCTATCCAAATAATGGTGCAAATCACGACGGAGACACAATACTCTTTTAATTCTTCCTCAGAAAAAAGATGCTGAAAAGTTCCCCTCTATCAAGAGGGGAAAGCCGATCCGATAAAAATCTTATAGCAATAGGCTGGGGTGTGTATAGAGTTCTGAGGCAATAAAATATTCGACTTAGCAGAACACTCCTGACACACCCCGTCTTAGATAATCTTCGATTATCTAATCCACCCCTCTTTATAGAGGGGAATTTATCGCATCACAGACGCGATATGCGACTTAGTAGTTTTTTCCCGGCAGATTTCTGTTAAATTAAGGCTATGCGCGCAAACGACTCCGAAGAGAGAAGTGAATTTCAGAATTACCTGAGGGACTTTTTCATTCACCTTCGCATGGAGCGTAATCTCTCCGAGAACACTATCTCGGCTTACTCTATCGCCCTAAAACGATACATTGCTTTCCTTGAGGACAGAGGCATCCAAAACGCGGATGAAGTCAGTTATGACGTTGTAGAAGGGATGTTCACACTACTTTCATCGATGGGATTGTCTTCGCGGAGCGTTGCTCAAAACCTCTCTGCCTTAAAGGCATTTCACCGGTTCCTCGAAGATGAGGATATTACAAGGAAAGACCCTACTCAGAATTTTCAAACTCCCCGGGTGAGCAAGAAATTGCCACAGGTTCTTGAGTATAGCGAAATAAAGCGTATATTAAACTCGATTGACAGTTCATCACTGATTGGAATTCGAGATAGAACGATGTTTGAGGTTTTATACGGCGCGGGGTTGAGGGTAAGCGAGTTGATCAATCTCAATATTGGTAATATTTTTAAGGAAGAAGGATTTATCAGAGTGATAGGAAAGAGGTCGAAGGAGCGGATAATCCCGCTCGGCGAAGAGGCGTTTCGGTGGATAGGGCTTTGGAGTTCAGACGCAAGACCGCAGATAGCGAAATTGGGGAGTTCGGGCGACTATCTTTTCTTGAATGCGAGAGGAATAAGAATGACCCGTGACGGGTTTTTCAAACTGTTCAAAAAACAGATCGATAAGGCGGGTATAGAAAAGGACGTGAGTCCGCATACATTCAGACATTCCTTCGCGACGCATCTATTAGAGGGCGGAGCAGACCTTCGTTCAGTGCAGGAGATGCTTGGACACGCAAGTATATCAACGACACAAATATACACACACCTTGACCGGGAATACCTCAAAGAGGTACATAAAACTTTCCACCCAAGAGGATAAAGATGAATTTGACGCCGCTACTTCTAAGTATTCCGCCGATCTTATTGGCTCTCAGCTTCCATGAATATGCGCATGCATGGATGGCGGACAGGAAGGGTGATCCCACCGCAAAGATGCTCGGCAGACTAACGATGAATCCGTTAGCGCATCTTGACCCGATGGGTACGCTGATGATAGTGATAGTTCACTTCGGCTGGGCAAAACCTGTACCGGTTAATCCGTTGAACCTGAAAGACCCTAAAAAAGATATGCTTTGGATCGCTCTTGCAGGACCCGCTTCCAATGTTATTATGGCGGCGGGATTGGGGTTACTGATTCGTGTGATGAACGGATTTGGGTTACGGATAGACGGAAGCTTTCTCGGTCTTTTCCAATATATGCTCTATTTCGCGGTCATGATAAATCTCGTCTTAGCGATCTTCAATATGTTACCGATACCACCCTTGGACGGTTCGAAAATACTCTTCGGTGTTCTGCCGACGGAGTACGAAGAGTCGTATCTGAGATTTCAACAGTATGGACCGATGCTGTTATTCGGGCTTGTTATTATGAGTTCATTTTTGAGGATTCCTATATTTTCTTTCTGGATTATGCCATTCGTAAGTTTCTTCAGCGAACTCTTCGTCGGCAGAAACCTGGTCAACTTATTCTGATGTTCGACAGACTTCCGAAACCAAGGCAAACATTTGATCCGTTCAACCGAATGGGGTCAGCCAACGGTTCGGATAAGAAGTTCAACTTCAATCGGAAACGGTTGAGCTTGAGAAAATCGGGAATTTCAGTCGTACGACTTGCTTTATTGATGGTAGCCGTTATATGGTTTCTTTATTATTTTGGTGGATCAGGGGGAGGAAACTGATAGTTTGGAATTGAGATTCATGAACTGGAAAGAGGTTGAAGAATACCTCAAGAACGATGACAGGGTCATTGTTCCGATAGGGAGCACCGAGCAGCATGGACCCTACGGCTTGTTCGGTACCGACCATATGACGGCGGATATGATAGCGCGGGGTGTGGCGGAAAAACTTAATATAATTGCGGCTCCAGTGATACCAATCGGGATGAGCGTGCACCATATGACCTTTCCAGGCTCTTTGACCTTTAAACCTCAGACGTTCATGACCATACTTGAAGAGATCATTGAAAGCCTGCGCAGTCATGGTTTCAGGCGGGTTATGCTGTTGAACGGACATGGCGGGAACAGAGACAGCGTCAAGACAGCTCTATCATCTTTCGTTAACGATATGCCGGAGATGCGGGTCTACTTCCGATGCTGGTGGGAACCTGAAGAGGTGGATGCTTATATTAAAGAAAATTTCGGAGATAGAGAGGGGCATCATAGCAGTCCGAGCGAAACAAGCCAGATGATGTACCATTATAGCGAGCACGTAAAGCCTGTTGATGTGGAGTTCAAAGAGATGAAACGTTCTGCGTATTTTACCGACAAGAACACCTTCAGGAATTTATATCCTGACGGCGTGATGGGTGCGGATGTCAACCTTGCTACCAAAGAGCATGGAGAACAATTATATATGAAATGCGTTTCTTCAATTTCTGAAGAGATAGACCAATGGGAAAAAGCTTAACCGGGAAAATGAAACTTGAAATTACCCCCTGAACTGTTTGAGCCGCACGGAGCGGAACTGTCCGAAAGGGAATATGATGAGAAAGATCCCCGGGCTCTCGATCTTTTCAAGCCGTTTGACGGGAATAACGTAGAATTCGGACTTCTCGGTGTCCCATACGACGGCGCGGTAAAGGGTAGGCGCGGCGCTGAAGGAGGACCGAACGGGATAAGAGAAGCGTTTAGATTTAACACTACCTACAGTTATGACAGGGATATTGATGTCAGTGATGTAAGTTTAGCTGACTTCGGAAATGTGGTAATTCCGGACGGCACTGTCAGAGAAGTGCATACTCAAGTCACCAAGGCAGTTTCAGAACTAATGGACCGGTCGAACATTCCTATGCTTATGGGAGGCGATCATTCTCTAACCTATGCACATGTGAAAGCGTTTTGCGAGAAAATAGGCGGGAAGGTCGGAATAATCACATTTGATTCGCATAACGATCTGAGAGAATATGAGGATGAAGATATATCCAGCGGCACGCCTTTCAGACGGATATTGGACGAGCTTGAAGGAAATCCGGTTGATGGTAAAAATATAGTTCAAATCGGACTGCACGGATTCTTGAATTCTTCATACTACAGGGAATATGCCATTTCAAAGGGTATTATGCTTTTCAGTACAGATGTTGTGCGGAGTATGGGAATGGAAAATATTATGAAGGGCGCATTGTTACAGGCGGGTGAGGGAACGGATGCCATATTTCTAAGCGTTGATATGGATTCAGTAGATCAATCTGAAGCGCCCGGTGTAAGCGCACCGAGTCCGGGCGGTTTGAGTTCTGTCGAACTTCTGAATGGAGTTTTTGAGGCTGCGAAAGACAAAAGGGTAAAAGGGATGGACATTGTAGAAGTCGCTCCTTCACTCGATCTAACGGGAAACACGGTGCGACTTGGCGCTACTGTTCTGATGAATTTTATAGGCGGTAAGGCGAAAAGTGAAGAGTAGGATCAAGGTATTATCTGATGACCTCATCAGTAAGATAGCAGCGGGTGAGGTGGTTGAGCGTCCCGCCTCGGTCATAAAAGAGCTTGTGGAGAACAGTATTGACGCAGGCGCAACCCGCATCAAGATCATCGTGGTAAACGGTGGTAAAACACTGATGCAGGTGATAGATAACGGCAGCGGTATGACGGAGGATGATGCGCTTTTAGCTCTTGAGAGACATGCCACAAGTAAGATAAATTCATACGAAGACCTTGTCGGGGTCATGTCGCTTGGGTTTCGAGGCGAAGCGTTGCCGAGCATCGCTTCTGTTTCGCGGCTCGAGCTATTGAGTTCTGTGAAAGATGCCGAAACCGGCACGAAAATAACAGTGGCGGGAGGCAGCATCCGCTCGGTGGTTCCGTCTGAAGCGATCCCGGGAACGTCCGTTACAATAAAGAACCTCTTTTATGCCACACCTGCCCGAAGGAAATTTCTGAAATCACCTCAAGTCGAATATCGCCATATATTAGAAGCGGTGAAACGATTTGCCTTGGGACGACCGGAGATAGCTTTTGAGTTCTATAACGGCGAAAAGAAGGTGTTCCAAACCAGGAAAAGCGATCTCTTGGAACGAATAGGGGAGACGTTCCACCGGAGTTATATCCCTAATTTAAAGGAAGTTACGGGGAGCGGAAGAACCCTGAAACTTAACGGTTACGTCGGCGATCCGAAGCTCATACGCAAAAGCAGAGGTGAGCAATATTTATATCTGAATGGACGGTACATTTCAGACAGGAAGATGAGTTCTGCCGTATACAAAGGATACGGTGATCTCGTCAGCCGGGGGGAATTTCCTTTTTTTGTGATAAATCTTGTCACCGATCCGAGATCAGTTGATGTGAATGTTCATCCCTCTAAGATGGAGGCAAAATTCAAAAACGAATGGGATGTCTATGAAACGATAAAAACGACCGTTCATGATACAGTCCATATCGGCTCTGCGGGAATGATAGATAGTTTTAAACCGGTGTTTGAGGAGCAAGCAGCTGAAATCGAGGACAGCCGGATACATCACAGCAGTAAAATAATACAGTTCATGCCGTCGAGAACTATACCTCCGGCGCCTGAACTGTCTGACATGACATCTCTTTCCTCCGCTGATATAGTTGAGAAGGAGGAAGGCTTTTCGCCTGCGGTGGAGACTTATAAATCAGCGTTTCCCGAGCTGCAAAGCGAACCGGGACAACCGGAGGGATTGGTCTGGCAGATGCATAACAAGTATATAATCTCACAGGTGAAAAGCGGACTCAGTATAATCGATCAGCATGTGGCGCATGAGCGTATTCTATATGAAAAAGCGCTCAGCGCATTGGAAAGTGGTAGCGGATATAGTCAACAACTCTTGTTTCCCCAAAAGATAGAACTGTCACCAGAGGACTATTCCGTTCTATTGGAAATTTTAGCCTTCATGAATAAAATAGGCTTTGAAATAACCGAGTTCGGAGAGCGGACTATCCTCGTTCAGGCGGTACCGGCGGACATCAAGGCAGGCACGGAAGGAAAAGTGCTGGCTGAAATTATAGATAATTTTAGAGAAACAAGCGGCAAAGAGGTGCCCGCTCATAAGGCGTTAGCGGCGAGTTTCGCATGTAAAGCGGCGGTAAAAGCGGGTGAAAAGTTGACTCAGGAAGAGATGATCTCCCTTATAGAGCGACTCTTTATGACCGAGTATCCGTATTATTGTCCTCATGGAAGACCCGTTATTATCAATCTGACGATTGATGAGCTGGATAAGCGATTCGAACGAAAATAACTGCTTTTCTCCCGGATCCAAAAAACCTAAGAGGTCAGTCAGTGGGTCAATTACCTAAAGCGTTAGCCATTATCGGTCCTACAGCGGTCGGAAAGACGGCTGTCGGAATTCAGGTAGCGAAGGAACTGAACGGAGAGATAATTTCGGCTGATGCCCGTCAGCTGTTTCGTGGAATGAATGTAGGTACCGCGAAACCGTCAAAAGAAGAACTTCGATCTGTTCCGCATCATCTGATAGATATAGCGGATCCGGGTGAATATTTCAGCGCGGGTATTTACGCTGAAATGGGTCATGAGGCTATATCAAATATCAGTTCGCGGGGAAAGCTGCCGATAATTGTCGGCGGGTCGGGATTGTACTTTCGCGCTCTGGTCGACGGATTGTTCACAGGCGAGTCCCGCAGCGAGGAACTGAGGGAAAGCATCTCCGATGAAATAAAGCATAGCGGCGTAAAAGCAGCGTATGAGAGGCTTGTGAAGATCGATGCGGAATACGCCAAACTGATCTCTCCAAACGATGAGATGCGGATATCCCGCGCATTGGAAGTTTATGAGATCACAGGCAAAACACTAAGCGAATCTTTTGCGGAGCAAAATGATGAGCCGCTTCTGAATATTCTGATTTTCGGACTTAGAATGGAGAGGAAATTACTCGTAAGCCGGATAGAAGAACGCGTCGAGAAGATGATAGCGTCCGGCTTGGTTGAAGAGGTAAAGCAACTGATAGATGCGGGGCATCGTGAAAATATACAGAAAATTCCTACGATAGGATATAACGAAGTTATCGAATTTCTCGACGGCAATATTAACGAAGTCAAGATGATAATGAATATAAAAGTCAATAGCCGAAGATATGCCAAACGTCAGATGACATGGTTCAAAAAAGACGAACGGATCAACTGGATCGATATGGGTTCAGTAAATGACGTAGCGGAAGTTGTGATAGCTGCGTGGCGTGAATCATTTTGACCAGCTACAAAACTCTTTACACACCCCGACATTTTGATGAATCAAAATGCCACCCCTCTTGATAGAGGGGAATGTCATAGTCATTGCGAGGAACAGCGAAGCTGTGACGTGGCAATCTCGCTCATCTGAAAAACGTCCAAAAACTAATACATAGATCAACCACACCTTTAATCCCCTCGTTGAAAAGGAGGGGACAAAAATTCCCCTCTAATAAGAGGGGTGGCTCAACCGAAGGTTGAGACGGGGTGTGTCATGAGCTATCCAGACCGCACAATATCTGATCCGACGTCGGGGCAAGCCCCAACCGACACGAAAAAAAGTAATTTTCTTCTCAAAATCTGTTTTTTACCGATTAAACTCTTTTCTTGACAAAAAAGTGTATAATATTTATACTATATGTATAAATATTAAGCTGTATCACACTTTTTTACCGGGGAATCAGGTATATTTGAGTGCAATTGAAATAAAAAATTTGAAGAAGACCTACGCTGTTGGCAGCAAAAACAGTGTTGAGGCGCTCAAGGGAATTGATTTAAATATTGAGGAGGGAGAGATCTTCGGTTATTTAGGACCTAATGGAGCCGGAAAAACCACGACTTTGAAAATTCTGCTCGGGTTTATTTCACCAACCGAGGGGAGTGTGAATTTGATGGGATATCCGCACGAAGAAGCGCGATTTCACGTAAGAATCGGGTATGTGCCGGAGGATCATTCATACTATCCACATTTGAAGGTAAAACAATTTTTGCACTATATGTCTGAATTGTCATCAGTTGGCGGGAATCTGATGGAACGAGTAGAGAAAGTCGTTGAGGAATTTAAGTTGCAGAAGGCATATGAGAAGAGAATGGGCGATCTCTCCTTAGGATGGAGACAGAAAGTAGCTCTTGCAGCCGCTTTTATTGATGAGCCTCAGCTGTTGATTTTAGATGAACCTACTTCAGGACTCGATCCGGTGAGCGTAGAGGATTTTATCGCCACCATGAAAAAGGGAAAGTCAAAAGGTCAGACGATTCTATTCTGTTCGCATCAGCTTTCGGATGTAGAGAAGATCGCTGACAGGATAGGCATAATCTCCAAAGGAGAGATCGTCAAGACAGGAAGTGTGCAGGAACTTTTGACGAGTACGGGTTCGTCCACTCTGAATGAACTATTTCTTGAAACGATGGAGAATTCCAATTGAGAACTACGCTGATAGTTCTGAAGATAACTTTTGGGGATTTTATCAGGAGAACAGAGGTACTTATTATTGCTATTCTCGGTATAGTTTTCATCGCTGGAGTGAGTATGGTTTTGTTGGACGAGGAATTGGCAAAACAGGTAACTGCGGGAGTTGCGCAATCTCAAGGTATTGACGTACAAAAGAGTACTTTCATTGAGGGTGCGCTCGTATATGCGGAGATTTTTACGGTCATCATTACTTTTCTTGTTGGTATGAATCTCATCGGAAAAGATATGAAGACGAATGCCATAGCGCTTTATCTTGTGAGACCTATCAGCAGACCTCAATACCTATTGGGCAAATATTTAGGAGCGGTTTCTCTCTCTCTGATGATATTTCTGGTTTACGAGCTGTTCCTGCTTCTGACTTTACAGATAGATGGAAGCAGCTCGTCATTCCCGTTTTTCAAAATCCTATTTATAACGCTTTTTAAAGTTTCTTTGCTTTATTCAATGATTCTATTGCTGGTTCAAAAACTGCCGGGGTTTGTGGCATCTTTGATCGCCACAGCTGTATATCTGACAGGATATTTTGCGGGAGATTTTTTTCTGTTTGCCATCACCGCAAATGGGCTGCTGAAAATAGGCTCCCTTGCCATATATTACACGCTTCCGCACATGGTGCAAGTTAGTCCCGGTTCGATCATGGGATCAGCGGGAAGCATAGCTCCATTTATTGAGTGGGCATTGATATACGGAGTATTGTATTCAGGAATATGGCTCTTTGGCGGAGTCGCATTATTCAGAAAAAGAGCAGTGTGAAAAATCTTATAAACAGAGGAATGTCTGATGATTGAAAATCTTGAAAAAAAACCTGTAGTTCTTGTAATTAGCGATAAGGTAAACGAAATGGTTGAAATTGAGAGCCACCTGCCGGATAACGGTTTCGATGTGATAACGGCATCGGATGGCTACGAGGCTTTACTTATTGCGCGTAAGGAACGACCAAATTTAATCATCACGAGTCTGAAGGCGAAGCGAATGAGCGGAGCCAAACTTGCAAAACTTTTGAAATTCGATAAAAAATATCAGGATATTCCGATAATAGCCATCATCGAAGATGACAGCAAAGAAGAGCTCGATAATATTCACGCTTTGAGGATCGAGAGGTACGTAAAACGACCTATAGATTACGATCATTTAACCATGAACATAAGAAACCTCTTCTCCGAAAGTGAGATTGGAGGATTTATAGAGGAAGCATTGCTTTAGAATGGGAATGGAACCTCACACACTCTTCTCCATCTGGCTCTTTTTTACGGGAGCGGCGCTCGGAAGTTTCCTGAATGTAGTAGTATATCGGCTACCGAGAGGTGAATCAATATTCAGACCCGCATCTCATTGTCCAAATTGCAATAAACCTGTAAAACCGTTCGATAATATCCCGATTCTAAGTTGGCTGATACTTGGTGCAAAGTGTAGAAATTGCAAGGAACGGATATCAATACGGTATCCTTTTGTGGAATTAACGGTAGCGATTTGGTTCGTATGGATGTTTCAGCTTTTTGGATTGTCATGGGAGTTTGGAAATTTCACCATTCTCGGAGTGTTACTGCTTGCGGTAAGTATTGTTGATATCGATACGCAGCTGATACCCGATTCCGTGCTGATAGTCGGAGCGGTCTTCGGGTTGGCGTTTGCGTTTTATGGGGACGCCATGACCGTTGCCGAGTCACTAACGGGCGGCGCTGTAATGGGCGGATCATTTTTTTTGATTGCGCTTATAGGCGAGAAGCTGATGAAGAAAGAGTCGATGGGATTTGGAGACGTCAAGCTTTCTCTGATGATCGGTTTATTCATAGGATGGAAGATGGCATTTTTAGCAATATTCCTCTCATCAATTTTTGCTTCGGTGATAGGATTAACGGCAATCGGACTTGGAAAGATGAAATTCGGTAAACCGTTCGCTTTCGGACCGTTTATCGCTCTCGGAGCATTGGTTAGCGGTATTTGGGGTAATATGATAGTAAACGCATATTTACGGTGGGCATTCGTATAGGTCTGAAATGGGAGACGGAAATTAACAAGGATATAAGATGACTGCAAGAGTGAGCAACATGATAGGCGATATTTTACTTAGAGAGAATAAGATATCAAAAGAGGATCTTGAACGGGGATTGGAACTACAGGCAGATTCGAACGATAATATTGGCGCTATATTGATCAAGGAAAATATACTGTCGGAAGAGTCGTTAACTGAAGCCCTCGGAATACAGACTAAAATGCCTTATTTGGAGTTGGAAGATTTCACTATCGATATAGAGACTCTAAAAATTCTTAAAGCGGATGATGCCCGGAAGTTTAAGGCGATGCCTCTGTTCATAATCGATGAAACGCTGACGGTAGCTATTAGTGATCCTTCAGACGTTCTTGCGATTGACGAAATTACGAGAGCAACGCTTTTAGATGTTGAACCTGTGCTCTCTACTCCGAGTGCCATAGAGAGAGCATTAGACTCATATTACGGAACGGGCGAATTGATGAAGAGCGGTTCGACCTCGGAAGAAGCTACTGCTGAATTTAAGGATTTCGGCGCCGATGCGGATGCTGAAGATGTGTCAGTTGTGCAGATGGTCGACATGATAATTAATCAAGCTGTAAAGACTTCCGCCTCGGACATCCATATTGAACCGCGTGAGCATGAACTGCGAATTCGTTACAGGATTGATGGAGCATTACAGGAAGTTTTTACCCCCCCTAAGAAACTACAGTCCGCTATCATCTCCCGCGTGAAGATATTGGCATCTTTGGATATTGCTGAGACGCGTTTGCCGCAAGACGGAAGAATTCAGCATAAGATCGCTGATAGGAAGATCGACATGCGTATATCCACATATCCGACTTTTTTCGGGGAGAAGATCGTCATCCGTGTTTTAGATTCTGAAGGGGCGAAAATATCTCTTCCCGCATTAGGATTGACCGGTGATACACTCGCTAAATACAGGAAACTTATTACAAGCCCTAACGGCATAATTTTGGTTACCGGTCCTACCGGTTCCGGAAAAACCACATCTTTGTACGCAAGTATTAATGAGATCAACAAGGAAGAATTGAATATTATTACTATCGAAGACCCGATAGAATATCAGTTGCCTAACGTCAATCAGGGGCAGGTCAACCCCAAGGCGGGAGTGAGCTTCAGCACGGCTCTTAGAAGTATTTTGCGTCAGGACCCGGATGTGATAATGGTCGGGGAGATCAGAGACCTCGACACTGCCGCACTGGCGATTCAAGCGGCGCTGACGGGTCATCTGGTCTTCAGCACCGTTCATACGAATGATGCGGCCGGAGCGATCGCAAGGCTTATCAATATGGGTATAGAGGAGTTCATGGTAGCCTCTACGGTTAGAGGTGTAATTGCGCAACGTCTTATAAGAAAATTATGCAATGAATGCGCCAAGAGGTACCGCCCGACCGATGACGAGCTCAAGGCTCTAAGGTTGAAACCGTCGGACGATATTATATTCAGAAAACCTGTAGGATGCATGAGCTGTAGAAAGACCGGTTATCAAGGAAGAACCGGTTTATACGAGATTTTGGTTCCAAATCAGGAAATAATAGACCTCATTCTGTCGGGTGGTTCTTCTATGGAGATAAAAAATGCTGCCGTAAAGGCGGGAATGCAAACTCTCAGAATGCAAGGATTGGAAAAAGTGATAAAAGGATTAACCTCCATAGATGAGATCATGGCTATAACCGCTTCGGAGTTTGAAGAAGACGATTCTTTTAACCAGGGTGAACAAGCGCTGCCTGAGGCGTAATTTTATTGATTTTGACCGGACGAGGGAAAAAATGAGACATTTGTTACTAATCGATCCTGACTCGAAAAGCAGAGTAGCGATTCAGAAATTAGTTGAGAGGGAGGGTTGGACCATCGACTCGCTAAGCAGCGGCTTCGATGCTCTTGCGTGGCTTGCAATAAATCGGACTGATCTGATATTGATGAGTATGGATATTCCGATGATCAGCCCGGTTAAGGTTCTCAATAAGATGAAAAGATTGCTAAATAGAACTCCCGTAATTTTAATGGCAGACGTAAACAATCATCCAAAGGTGACAGAAGGATATCAGGCTGGCGCCTATAGAATCCTTTTCAAGCCGTTGTCTCCCGAATTGCTTGTGAAGAATATTGAGGAGGCAATGAGCTTTAAGGAATTATCATCCTCGATGAAAAGACCGGATCTGCTCCATACTTTCTTACAAGGATATGGCGACTTAAACGGAAACAGTAAAGCATCCCAAGAGTTGTACGTTAAGATAGACAGAATATTGGATTCAGCTATAACGGTGATGATTACCGGTGAAAGCGGTACCGGAAAGGAGGTAACTGCAAAGACCATACACCGCTACGGAAGTTTAAAGGCTCAACCGTTCGTGTCGGTCAACTGCGCCGCCATTCCGGAAAGTTTACAGGAGAGTGAGCTTTTCGGGTATGATAAAGGAGCGTTCACCGGAGCATATGCTGATAAGGTAGGGAAGTTTGAAGCTGCAAATAACGGTACTCTATTCCTTGACGAAATCGGCGATATGAGTTTGCCGCTGCAGGCAAAGATTCTCAGGTTTATCGAGACAGGTGAATTAGAACGTGTAGGCGGTATACTGAGGAGGGGAGTGAGCGTCAGACTTATCGCCGCTACAAATAAAGACATTCAAGAGGAAGTGAGGGAAAAACGTTTCAGGGAGGATCTATATCATCGCATCAACGTGTATCCCATCGAACTCCCGTCATTAAGAGACCGGAAGGACGACATTGCCATACTCGCCTCATCAATACTCAAGGAGATGATAGGCACAGACAAGAAACGTATCTCAATTCTGCCTGAAACTTATGACTTGCTGAATAAGAACGATTGGCAGGGAAATGTGCGAGAGCTCATTAATTCCCTCAACAGAGCCATAGTCAGCTCCAAAGAGGGTGTATTAAGAGTAGAAGATTTTTCGCTGCTCGGTGAAACTATAGCGCGAAAGGAAATAACAGCTGAGGAAGAAATAGTTACCGAACCGATTACAACTCTTAAGAAAGTAGAGAGGGAGGCGATACTCAATGCCTTGCGTTTTACCGATGGAAATATTCAACGCGCTTCAAAAGCATTGGGTATAACTCGAGCTACTATGTATAATAAACTGAAACGCTATAACATAACGATAAAGCGGGAGATAAGGGAGCCGAATTCCCAGGAAGTATAATGCCTGAATTTTCATACAAAGCGAAGAATATGGCTGGAGAGATATTTACGGGGATCTTGAGTGTGTCTTCAGAGCAAGAGGTTAATGATTTTTTGGATCAGCAGGAATATTTTCCGATCGAGATCAAAGAGCAGAAAGGAAAAAGCGACAGCATCAATTTCTTCGACCGGTTCCAGAAAGTAAGCACTAGTGATATTGCTAATTTTACAAAACAAGTTGCCACTCTCATCGGCGCCGGAGTCCCGATAGTGGCTGCGCTTGAAGCGCTCCACGATCAGACTGATGATGAAAAGTTCAGAGGTATCATCGGAGCACTCATAACGGAAGTAAGCGCGGGAGTGAGCTTTTCAGATTCTCTTTTGAAGCATAAATCCACATTTTCCAACCTATATGTTAATATGGTTCGAGCAGGTGAAAGCGCCGGTGTGTTGGAAGATGTGCTTAGGAGACTTAGCGATTTTATGGAGCATGACGAATCGGTCAAAAAAAGTATAAAGAGCGCAATGAGGTATCCCATAATTGTAATGGTAGCGCTTACCATGGCGTTCTTTTTCGCGGTAACATTCATTATTCCGAAATTTGCAACGCTGTTCGAGCGTTCGGGGGTTGAACTTCCGATAATTACACAGATGCTGCTACTGATAAATTCTCTGATAACCGATTATTGGTATATAGCGTTCTCAACGTTAGGAATGATCATCTATTTGATACGCAGAGTATTGGGCACTACGAAAGGACGTTTGATGTGGGATGGATTCAAGTTAAAATTACCTGTGTTCGGACCTCTATTTCTTAAAAATTCCATATCCCGTTTCACCCATATGCTTGAAACATTAAACACAAGTGGAATACATATCATCGAGGCATTACAAATTTGTTCCGAAACCGCGGGAAATGCGGCGATAAGCAAAGAGATAGATCAAGCTCGTTTAGATGTGGAGATCGGCACCGGTTTGGCAGAGGCGTTAGAGAGAGGACATTTGTTTCCTCCAATGACCATCAGGATGATAAAAACGGGACAGGATGCCGGTTCTTTGGACGAAATGCTTGTCAGCATTTTCAGGCAATATGATGATGAAGTAAAATATCTGACAGAACGACTTTCCGCAATGGTTGAGCCGATGATGACCGTTATAATTGGGGTGTTTATTCTGATAATTGCGCTTGGAATTTTCCTGCCTATGTGGGGGATGTACGATGCTGTCAAGTAAATTCAGATGAACAATTTCAACAGTAAGCTATTCTCTGTCATTATATTGATGATGATTGTTATATCTTGTGGTGAGAGAGATATATCTGGTCCCGGTAATGACGGCATTTCTCTATTTGACCTAAAAGTAATTTCAATCGGTTTAATCGTATTATTGAGTTGGGATGCGATTGACAATTCAGACCTGATAGGTTATAAAATTTATCGTCAGTTCAACGGCGGCGGATTCTTGAAGTACGATTCTGTGGCTGGTGAAGAAACGTCCTACATCGACAATACAGTTACCGCGGAAATAGTATATGAATATTATATCACAGCGAAGTTGAAAGACAACAGAGAATCATTGCCTTCTGATACAGTCTGGATCATACCGAGTCTCACTACACTTGACCTAAGAGCGACGTCAATCGGTTTAAAAGTAATATTAAGTTGGGATGCAATTGACAATTCTACCGTGACAGGCAATAATATTTATCGCCGGGAAGACGATGACGGATTCATAAAGTACGATTCAGTGGCAGGTGAAGAAAACTCATTCGCAGACCTCACAGTCACAGCAGATAAAAAATATGAATATTATATCACAGTGGAGTTGACAGGCAGCTTAGAATCATTGCCTTCCGATACGGTTCGGATCATACCGGGTCTCACCACCACCTGGGTTTTGGATAATAGTACGGGCGTTTTAAGTGAATTGACGCATGATGTTGCGCATAAAACAGGAAAATTCTTTAACAATTTACCCTTTGTAACCGCCTTCGATATTGATGAAAAGAACGGTTATATTTATCTGTTGAATGGTTCGGCTAAAACGCTTATGCTCTACGTCGAAGGTCAAATACCGGGACCGGCAACACTCACAGATTCGGATAGTGTAGCTATATTGTTCGATGACCCCTCGGACATAGATTATGACTCATTTAGGGATGAGATGTGGCTCGCCGACGGGTCATCGGGAAATATATATCATTATTTGCAAAATGATCCGGGAAAATGGGTGCTGGCGGATTCTCTATATACCGGTGGCAGCGCCGATGAAGGGCAGATAGATACCAATAACGGTGATTATTGGGTAGTAAATAAAGCAGGCAGGTCGGTGGAAATTTTTCAAAACCGCAACACCGGATATATAAGAAAAAGTATAGGAGGCTTTACATCAGAGGGAATAATACTTGCTCTCGATGAGGAGAGGGCAAGAGCGTATGCTGTAGATATAGGTACGGGAGCAGTTTCCGTTATCACGGCAACGGGAGAAGAAACAACAATATCTGCTATCAATAAAGCAATTGCGGCTGCGGTTGAACCCGAATCAGGTGATCTTTGGCTTCTTGCGGATGACGATGAAGACGGCAGTTACGATCTTATAAAACTTTCTGTTATAGGCGGTCGTGTACTCGAGATAAACACAGGTTTGAGTGCGCCCACATGGATGGGAGTGAATTCGTATAATATGAACGTGGTCGTTTTGAATATAGCATTTGATGAACCTAAAGCGGCGACATTTGACAAATTTGGAAATAACATTAACACGTTTGATTCTCTTACTGAACCGGTAAGAGCGCGGACAGTGAAATTAGATTGAATTCGGTCATAACGTCGGATCTTGGTTTTTGACGATATTTAAGAAAAATCTGCTGCTGACATTTCTCCCGATCGGTGTTTTCCTTCTTGTTTATATCGGTGACACGCTTTTCTACATTCATACCGGGGTGGTAGAAGGTCTTTCATGGCTAAGGGAAATTCTTCTTTTCGGCGCAGTAGCAGGATTTGTCCCCTTGTTATCCTCAATAAAGATTTTGAGACCGGCAGACACAACGGGAAAATTTCGGGTTCTGTTATTCACCGTGCTTTTGTTTTTCGGATTCTCTTACATCCGCAGGATCATGATTCTACCAGCATTCAGCTCGGTGACGGGATACGCCCTTACATCCATACTTTACTCATTATTAAGTATTATCGCTTTGATTCAGCTGCGCGACCTCATCTATTTCAAACGGCGGAAAAGTACTGCCCGCGTTTTTTCAATGTGGGTCATATCCGTTGCATTGGTTTCCATCTACGGCGGATTAAGTTCAAAAGATTTCCAGCAGATGTTGAATGTTGCTATGATTCCTATCGGGTTTTCTGTCTTCAACTCGTTTAGGGTCTCATGGATAGCGTATCTATCGAAAAAACAGAAATATCAGATACTCTTGCTCAGTTTGATAATTGTGAGCTTCTCGGCAATGCTTCAGGAGCTTGTAAACGAGAGCGCTGTATATGAATATAGCTACAGTGTGGAGATATTCGTACGTCTTTCAACGGGATTTATTTCAATTTATATGGGAATTGCATTGATCGGATTGCTGCTGCATCTTCCTACGGCGACCCTGTTCGATAAAAAAATAAGAGAGATAGAATCATTACAGAGTCTGAGCCGATCGGTAAGTTCCGTTCTTGACTTTGATAAGCTCGCTGAAATGATATCAGAGTTTACCGCTGAATATTCAAATTCTCAGTATTCCTGGTTAGTTCTCACCGATGAGGATTCAAATCATTTTTATCTCTCATCATGTTTTGGATTGACCAAAGAACAACAGCAAAATATGAATTTCAGTAAAACGGAAGGTACGAGCGGAGCAATTTTCGACAGTAAACAACCTTATATCGCTCAGGACGTTTTGAGAGAGGAAGGCACAAGGCATCTGAGTTCCTGGAATTCTAATGTGCGGTCTCTAATCGGATATCCATTGATATCCGATTCAAACGTCATCGGAATTTTGTACGCAGCAAAAAACGAAGAATACGGTTTTGACAATGACGATATTAACTTACTTGGAGCTTTTACGAATCATATAGTCATAGCTCTTGAAAATGCAAAATTACTGAAGAAATCTCTTGATAAGGAAAGACTCGAACATGAATTGAGATTGGCGCATGAGGTCCAACTTAATTTGCTGCCCAAGGAAGTACCTGTTCTCTCGGACTCAATAGACCTGGCTGCGGCGAGCATGCCGGCAAATGAGGTTGGCGGAGATTATTTCGATTTTATAGAGATTGACGACGACCGTCTCGGAATGGTCATTGGGGATGTTTCAGGTAAAGGCACATCCGCCGCATTCTATATGGCAGAGATCAAGGGAATGATTCAGGCGTATAGCAGAATATATGATTCACCTCTAAGAATACTCTGCGATGTAAATAGAGCATTACACGGCAACATGGATCGTCACTCGTTTATATCGTTGACCTATGCAATAATTGATAGGAAGAGGAACACAATGAAATATGCGAGAGCGGGACATATGCCGATCTTGTATTACAACAAGAGTAAAGACGTATGGACCGACTTAGAGCCTAAAGGAATCGGTCTTGGAATGGACAAGGGCGATATCTTTGATAAAATAATCGAAGAGAAAGAACAGAAACTCAAAAAGGATGAACTTTATTATTTCTATACCGATGGAGTTTCCGACGCCATGGATGAAGATCAGAAGGAGTTCGGTGAGGAGAGAATAAAAGAATCACTGAAGGATTATTTCGATTTCAGTTCAGAAGAAATTAAAGCGAAATTGATTTCCGACATTTGGAATCATATGGGTAATCAACCTGTCCACGATGATGTAACTATGATAATAATGAAAATTAAGTAACAATGAGAACCTTATAACGTAATTAAGATGGAGAGAGTAATGCAGACAGATATAACAATAAAAATTGATGAGAAAAATGAGACATCGACACTATATGTCGGGGGATATCTCGATGCCCATACAGCCTCAAAATTCGAATCAAAAATTCAAGAGATAATTCAATCCGGAAAATATAATATCATCTTGAATTTCACCGAACTTGAATACATTTCGAGCGCAGGACTTGGAGTAATAATGGGGAATATTGAGGATATTCGAAATCACGATGGCGACATCAAATTGACAGGAATGAGCGATAAGATTTATCGGGTATTTGATCTTGTCGGGTTCCCGAGTTTATATGAAATATATAAAACTCAGGAAGAAGCTGAATCCTCCTTCGGTAGTGAAAGTTGAGCAAAGAGAACAAGGTGTCGAATAGTGATTTCATACTGAAGATTCCGACTCAGAGTACTAATCTGAAGATAATACGCGATTTTATCACAGATATAGCAGTCAAAGCGGGATTTGACGACTCAGCGTCCTGTGATATCGCTCTCGCTGTGGATGAAGCATGCACTAATGTCATCAAACATGCCTATAGGGGAGGCAGCGATAAGGAAATTACCGTAAAAGTGCGGTACGATTCCGATAAGATCGTAATTAGCATCTCTGATTCGGGTAAGGGTTTTGAATCAGAACCTGATGACGAAGCGGCAATCCAAAAGAAAATGAAGAAATTGCAAAGAGGGGGCTTAGGAATATACCTGATGAAAAAAGCGATGGATGAGGTGGTTTTTGACAGGGACACCGATTCTATGAACTCAGTAAAAATGATAAAATATCTGCATTGAACATTTCGGTGCGGTCAGGCAAGCCCTAACCGCGCTTATAATTCAACCACCCCTAAATCCCCTCCTTAAGAAGGAGGTGATAAGCAGTGTCTTTATGATGAGTTGCGCAGCTGTGACATGCTCTGTCCGACCGAAGCCAGGTGGGCAATCCCTGTTGCCTTATCCGTTGAATTATTGATAATACGGTCGTATAATTATCTAATTATGTCCCCTGATAAAGCAAACAGAAGATATCTCGAAGAGAGAGAGCAAGACCTAAAGGATCTGTTTGAAGTCAGCAGCAGACTTAGCTCTCTAACGAACTACGAGTCGATAATCGAGCAGGTACTACTTTCACTGATGGGACGCTTGATGATCCAGAAGTCCGCCTTCATGCTTATAGCGGGTGAGGATAAGCTACAGATGATTAAATCTAAGGGTTTGAACAGCTCTTCAGAGGGAAAGACAGTGAAATACACCGATCTGCCTGAAAGTTTCTCTCCCGTCTATGACTTAGATGACTCGAATCCCTTAAGAATATTTCTCACCGAACAAAATCTTGAAGTAGTGTTTCCGCTTATGCGAAAGGGCAGCATTATGGGTATATTGGCATTCGGAAAGCGACTTCTCGGGAAGAAGTATGAAAATGAAGAGATAAATTACGTCTCTTCGCTACTTTCCCTTGCGGCATCATCAATTGAGAACGCACTTATTGTATCCGATGTAAAAAGCGCCAACAGAAGTTTGGACAGGAAAAATCAAGAGCTTCAAACTCTATTTGAACTTGGTAAGGAACTGAATTCAACGCTTGACTTGGATGAGATAGTCAAACAGTTTGGCTATGCACTGATGGGACAATTGATGATCACCAAGTTTCTGTTATATCTGAAATCAGAAGGCTCTTTCGAATTATTTTATGGCAAAGGATATACACAGGAGAGTATTGACATATTATCTCCGTATGTAGATCAAATAACCGGGTTAAGCGAACCACTGCTTGTGAGAAACAAGAAGGATGAGTTGCATAAGGCTCTCCGTAAAGCTAATATCGCAGCTCTGATACCTTTGTCTATACAGGGCGAAAACCAGGGAACTCTTTGCATCGAAGAGAGGAAGGGAAACGAACCTTTCTCGCCTGAAGATCTTCAATTTCTGCATACAATGGGCGGACAAGCGATAATTTCGATTGAAAACGCTCGATTATTCAAGGAATCGCTTGAGCGTCAGCGGCTTCAGGAAGAATTGAACATTGCGAGAGAAATTCAGCAAGGACTTCTTGCTTCAGATTTTGATATCGGTCCGGAATGGAAGGTGTATGGCAAAAATGTAGCGAGTTTAGAGGTTGGCGGAGATTACTTTGATGTGATTAAACTTGAAGATGGCAGGGTAGCGTTGGTGATAGCAGATGTATCCGGAAAGGGTGCCGGAGCTTCTCTTCTGATGTCAAATGTGCAGGCGAGTCTTAGGGCATTGATAAACATCGAATCAGATATTGGATTACTCGTGAGACGGATAAACGAAATATTATATGAAAATACGACTGCGGATAAATTCATTACGTTCTTTGTGGCAGTTCTCGACCCAAAATCAAGAAAATTAACTTATTGCAACGCAGGTCACAATCCACCCTTGCATTTCAGCGAATCGGGGGAAGTTACTCCGCTTGAAGAAGGTGGTCTCATTATAGGTATGATGCCGGGGGTTAACTATGAGACCGAAACCATCGATATTGTTAAAGGCGATAAAATCGTAATGTATACAGACGGTATTACCGAAGCCGAAAACAAAGAGGAGGATGAGTACGGTGAAAAGAGACTGATAGACCACATCAAACGTAATCTTCATCTATCTCCGAAGGAACTTTTAGACTCTATTGTCAATGATGTTGATAGTCATGCCGTCGATATTTCTTCACAAGATGACGTAACTCTTCTTATCCTTTCTACCTAACATCGTTTTCACCAATTTCTTTCGGGAACAAATCGTTCGCGTATTTGTATAAAATGATGAATGATAAATGCCCTAAACATGAAGATACCACGAATTAAAAAGGTCTTGACAATCTTTTTATGTCATATTATCTTTGCACACAATTAATTAAAAATATGAGGGCTTTATAAGAAGATCGTTACAGTTTAATTTGGAAAATATGACCCGAAGTACGCGTCAGCAAAATTGTAATTAACAGCTGACATGAGCGATACGGAAATAATAGGAGATATTGATGTTTAAAACTGTGATTGTAGCCCTTTCGATAGCTGCATTTACCTTCAGTACTACCACGCTTTTTTCTCAGAGTGAAGCAAGCGCTCCATTCCTGCTGATAGCTCCGGGCGCGCGCGCCAGCGGTATGGGAGAAGCAAACGTTGCTATAGCGGACGATGCTGTCGGCGGATATTATAATCCGGCAGGAATTGCATGGACCGAAGGTAGAAAAATTTCTTTGATGCGGGCAAAATGGCTGCCCAATCTCGTTGATGATATTAGTTATAATTTTCTCGGATATAGTCAGCATGTTGAAGGGCTTGGATCTATCGGAGGTCACATTATATACTTAGACCTTGGAGAGCAAATACATACAGGCACATCGGGACCCGAAGCGCTTGGTACCTTTCAATCGTTTATGCTCGCAATTGTCGGTACCTATGCCGCTGATTTTAGTGAAAACTCAACTGTAGGAATAAATGTTAAGTTAGTTCATCAGGACCTTGCGCCGTTCAGCGCCGGAAGACAACCGGGAAAGGGAAGAGCAACTTCATTTGCTTTTGATGTCGGTATGCTCACGCGGGACAAATTTATCTCCGGCCTCGATTTAGGTATCGCGATCGCCAATATCGGTCCGAACGTGCAGTTTATTGATGCCAATCAAGCTGACCCGATGCCGATGAATTTAAAAGTAGGTTTAAATTACCTGTTGTTTGACGGTGAATTCAACTCATTGAGTATTGCATATGACATGAATAAACTTCTTGTTGCATCCTATCCAAATCGTGATCTGAACGAGGACGGATTTATTGAGCCGGGAACCGCTGAGGAGGCTCATAAAGACCCGTTTTACAAAGCTATATTTACTTCGTGGACGGATGATTCACCAAATTTAGAATGGCAAAAGATTATTCATAATGTCGGTTTTGAGTATTGGTATGCGGGTTTGGTCGCTCTCAGGGGCGGATTTTTCAGGGATTATTTCTTACGCGATGAAGATAACAGTATAGCATTGATGAAAACTCTCGGTATAGGTATAAGGTATAACACGTTAGGTTTTGATTTCGGTTATGTGGATGGTCCTGAAGGTCATCCATTGACCAACACAATGCGATTCAGCATTGATATGAATTTTTAACATTATCGATCAGTAGTTTCACGGGTGAAAAGTTAATGCATTATCTCACTCAGTGATGTTGAAACTCCTCCAAATAAATCTTCAGAAGTTTACACTTTTACTCCTTCTATGTTTTTGCTTCTCAATAGAGTCTTATGCGCAGGATCTACTCAATATCAAACTTCCGAAAGCTTCCCTCACTCCGAAACTCGGCTCATTCAGAAGCGCTGTTCCCGATTCATTTAAACTATTAGCCATACGTGTTGAATTTAAAAAGGATGTGGATGACGGATCAACAGGAAACGGATTATTTGATCTATCCTTTCTACCGACAGGCAGCAAAATTCAGTTTGATCCGCCGCCACATAACAGTATTTACTTTAGGGCGCATCTGAAAGCGCTTTCAAACTATTACAAGAAAGTTTCCAATGGAAAAGTGATAATAGACTTAGAAGGCTCTGCAGTGTTTCCGTCAAGTCGAAACGGAGCGTATCAGCTTTCGGACTCGATGAGTTTTTACAGTCCAAACTTAGATGATGAGATAAACGACCAACGACTTGCTCAGCTTTTTTATCAATCCATAATAGCAGCTTCCGCAGATATTGCTGATTTTAGTGCGTTTGACGCGGTTACCATATTTCATGCCGGAGTAGGAAAGGATTTTGTCTTCCAGCTCGATCTCACTCCCTTCGATATTCCCTCGGCATATCTCGATTCTGATTTCTTAATAAAACATTTATCGGCAGCTGAGTATTCTGAATTGCAATCGTTCGGTGTAGAGAGAGGAATTATCCTTCCGGAAACCCAAAGCCAGGAAGGGTTTGACATAGCCCTCAACGGAACTTTTGCGCTACTCTTCGGAAGTTTTCTTGAGATCCCTTCACTTTGGGATACGGACAGCGGTAACCCCGGTATTGGCAAGTGGGGATTGATGGATCAGGGGTCGAATAATATGAGCGGTTCCGTCCCCGCGTATCCGAGCGCCTACATACGATTTTTAATGGGTTGGGACAACGCCAGGAGTATCAGTTCAGGAAAAAATCTGCCCGTTTCAATCGCAGGGAGTGACAGCGGAACGCATATCTACTCTATTTTAATAAATTCCAAAGAGATTTTTTTAGTAGAAAACAGAAGCAGAAAGACTGTTTCGATAGCAGGATTTGATTCGTTAATAGTCGGAAGAGATACGGCTTTCGTTAAATATGACAGCGAAAAAAGCGGAGTAATAGTTAACGTATCGAATTACGATGCAGGTCTTCCCGGTTCAGGGCTGTTAATTTGGCATATTGATAACGAAGTAATTGCAGCAAATCGCACAAGTAACACAATTAACAACGATATTGATAACAGAGGAGTCGCTTTAGTAGAGGGGGACGGCTCACAGGATATTGGGCATGAATTCGGTTTCTTACAGCCGGGCGGTGGTTCGGAAGTCGGAAGTCCATGGGACCCGTTTTATGCTAAAAATCCCGCTTGGTATTTCCAGAATCCGAATTTCATTCCTGAAAACCTCGATTCTGCCGTGGCATTCACGAACGAAACAAATCCTAACAACCGGAGTAACTTAGGCGGTTATACAGGTCTGAATTTCACCAACATTTCGAAAGCAGGTGAAGTGATGACCTTCGACCTCAGTTCTGACTTGTTGGTGGACGGATTTCCGTTTCCCTTGGAGGATTCAAATTTAGGCAGCACCAATTCCCCTGCAGTTGCAGACTTCGATGGTGACGGCGTAAAGGAAATCTTCATGACCTTACCTAACGGTGCGATACAAATTACGACTATGAGAAACGGCTCATTCGAACCTTATAATTCACACCGCAAAGTGTTTACAAATTTGGCAGATAGTGTTGAAGGAAGCATTCTGGTCACCGACCTTGGAGGAAATGACTCCCTTGAGATTATCGTAGCGGGGATAAATGGTGTAGTTCGAATGTTTGAACATGAGATCAACACTATGGCAATTCCATTAGCGACCCCGGTGTGGAGTGTCGACATTGGTAGCGAAATAAGAGCGACTCCTTTGGTAGCGGAGGGCATTATATGGGTTGGAGGAGTTGATGGCAGTCTCAGCCGGATTAACTATGGAGGTGATATAATAACCGGTTTCGGAAACGGCACAATTCGCAGTATGGCTTTCTCAAACAGCACCCATCTGCTGACTTCGGATGAGCATGTGGTAACAGGTAGCATTTATGGGCGAAGTGGATGGGCGATAACCGTTTCAGTGGACGGAATAGTACAGATTGAAAGAACTGGGATAGAAGCAGACGATAATCTAAACCCGAACAATATTATACAATACAGATACGATATAGGAGATTCTATACTATCTTCACCAGCTCTTGCTGATATTGATGCGGACGGTGAATTGGAACTGATTATCACGGGAAACAATAAACTTTGGGCTTTTAACGGTAATCTTACTCTTGTAGCTGATTTTCCTCTGACAATCGATGGTCAGAATCCTGTTGGTAATATATTATCATCTCCGGTAGTTGGAGATGTTGACGGTGATGGACTGCCTGATATAGTTTTCGGTGCTTCAAACGGATTGGTATATGGCTATCATGGCGACGGTTCGCTTGTCGACGGCTTTCCTCTTTCGACAGGGGGGAGCGTTAATTCAACTCCTGTGATAGACGATGTTATACCTGGTGGACCGATTGAGATTGTTGTAGCAAGTGAGGACGGATTCCTCTATATGTGGTCGATGTTAGAGGATGCCGAGCCTGATCCGGTACTTCCCTGGCCGACATTTGCGGGTAATAACGAACGGACGAACTACGCGCCTCCTTCAACATTCGCTTCTCCTGCAGCAAACGATGAACTGTTGGAGTCGAAAAAGGTCTTTGCTTATCCGAATCCTGCGAAGGGGAATGAAACAAGGATTCGATATTTCGTGAGTGATGTAAGCAGTGTAGAAATAATGATATTCGATATGGCGGGCGAATATGTCGGAACTCTTGAAGATAAAATAATCGTTCAAAATGAATACAACGAAATAGTTTGGGATGTGAGCGGAGTTTCGAGCGGTGTTTATTTAGCTAGAGTCACTGCAAAAGGTGTGAATGGAAAGAGTTCCTCAACCATCATCAAGATAGCGGTTGTTAAATGACTAAAATTATAAAGCAGCTCCCGCCGATGGCGGGACTAATCCCGCTGAAAGCGGGGCACACCCTTAATCCCCTCATTAAAAAGGAGGGGAAAATAAATTCCCCTCTGTTAAGAAGGGTGGATACGAGTCACGTAGTGCCGAGAAGACGAGGTGTGTCAGGACTATTGTCATTGCGAATCCTGATTTATCAGGATGAAGCAATCTCGGATTTGATTCATGAACAAGTACGGGATTGCCACGTCGTGACTAAGTCACTCCTCGCAATGACGCTGTTTAAAAGCTATGTGCGAGTCAGGATTCAGACTGACCGCAATAAGAACAAACATTACGTGCGAGTTAGGGCTTGCCCTGACCGCAAAAACGGAATGAACAATTAAATGACCATTACCCGAAATCTCTTTATTTATTCCTTCATTCAGCTGTCAGTGCTTAGTTCTCTATATGCTCAACCGAGATACAACCATCCTGAATTGGAGTGGAAGACGATAGAAACGGAACATTTCAGTGTTACCTATCACAAAGGACTTGAAAATTCCGCGAAGAGGATAGCAAAGATAGCCGAAGAAATCTATGCGCCGATTACATCATTATATGAACATGAGCCCGAAAATCCCGTGAGATTTATCGTTCAGGACACAGATGATATCTCCAACGGCGCAGCGTATTTCTATGA
>JADFMS010000014.1 GCA_022563775.1 Fidelibacterota bacterium
GCAATTTTCGAAACGGAATTATCAAGGACTTTTAACGATAAATTTATTGACTTGCGCGCATACTCGATCGTCTTAGCATATTGCTCCATTGCTTCTTTAATTTTACCCTGATTTCGAAGTTCATTAAATTTTTCCAAGTGTGCCTCAAGGATTTTCCGTCGTGCATCAAACTTCTCTTTTTCCGAACTCAAATCTGTACCTCAATTCAGAATTGTTTATTAATAACGATTATAAATTATTCGCCTCAATAAATCAACATGTTTTAAAACAACTTACACACTGATACAAGAATTCCTAATTTGATACTAAAATAAAAAATAAGATTTTATCCAGAGAAAATTCGCTCCGATTCTATAAACTCTTCTAATCATATGGCAGTATTCCGCCATTTTGATAACTATATCTCGAAATATTGTTATCGGTAAAGATAACCTTTTGCTATCTCGCAGGATGAATTCCGCTCGATTAAGGGAGAAAGTATTCTTAAGGGTATTCGTAACTCAATAAGCGAGAGTGGATTAAAACTCCCTAAGAATTTAATTAAATTTAATTCCCAATGAAAATGATATTGATGGAAGAATACTGGCATAGAAATTGCAAACACTTAGACTCGAATATGTATGCACATAATATAAAATAAGCGAATAAATTAATTTTAAAGAACAACCATAGCATGAAAGTTTTGGATCAGATAGGTAAAGCGGAAAAAGAGAAAACAATAGATGAAGGAGGACTTACTCTCTTATTATCGGTTGACGAAATGCGATTATACATGACTTATAGCCCAAGAGTGAGTAAGGGAACTCCTTCGTTAGAGGATGTATATGCTTTAGCCAAAACTCTTGGAGTGATTAGCGATGTAATGGATAGTGTTGTCGAACATCATATAAATAATGAAGAAAAGTTCAATCGCATCTTGATTGCCGAAGGATCACCCCCTAAAAATGGTTTTGACGCAAAAATTTTATACGAATTTGATTTTCTATCAGAAGGCGAATCACACCAACTCCGAAGTAAATTAATAGACAGGACACACTCGTCAGGAAAAATCCAAATTAGAAAAGGAGAACTGATTGCTCAAAAACTTCCGGCAAGTAAAGGTTTGCCCGGAAAAACGCTCACCGGTAAAAAAATGGAATTTCAACCCGAAGATATTCCCCTTCCTTCCGGCAGAAACACCCTGATATCAGCGGACGGTTTAACATTAACTGCAGCGAAGAGCGGACTTATATCCTTCGATAACGATTTGGTGCATATTGAAGATACATACACCGTATACGGAGATGTAGATTTCAATACTGGGAATATAGATTTTCTTGGAAATATAAAAATCAAAGGTGACGTGAGACCGGGTTTCATAGTTGAAGCGGACGGTGATATAGAGATATCCGGTTGCGCCGAATCTGCGAGGCTAATATCGCGAAAAGGCAGTATCAGAGTTTTACACGGGATTTTAGGTAAGAATAAATCTAAGATCATAGTAGCAAAAGATTTGGAGGCGGGATTTATTCAGGATGCAAATATTACTGTAGGGAATAACGTAATAGCCGGAAGATATATTTTGAATAGTGTTTTAAACGCTGAGGGCTGTATCAGAGTACTCGACAGTGAAGGAACTATCAGGGGGGGGAAGATCAGTTCAAAAGAAAGCATAAGAGCGAAAATTGCCGGCTCTACAAATAGGATACCGACGCAGCTTAAGGTCGGAAGGAGCCTCGACGGTGCAGCGCTGCAGAGAGTATTAGGATTAGATAAGCAGCTGAGAGATTTATCTCAAAAAATGAAAGCGAATGAAAAACGAATACAGTTTTTCAAATTGTTGAGTGAGCGGGTGGATAATCTTCCGATAGATAAGAAGTCTGATATGGAATTATTAATTCATGCCAACGAAGAAATCATAGCTGAATTGGAAAGAATGGAAGAGGAGAAGAACGGGCTACTTGCTAATTCGATGAGCAAGAACGTCGAAAATAAAATTGAGATCGTGTCAAAAGTATTTCCGGGTGTGATCATTAATATTGATACGGAGGAATATCTTGTACAACAGGAGCTATTGGGATCGGTTTTCAAACTCGAAGAAGGGTCTATAACGGTTGAGCGCAGAACATAATACCGAACGAGTAATAATAATTGATGATGAAGCAGAAGTCGTATCCAGCCTCGTCGAGCTGCTAAAAAACAGCGGGCTTGAGGTTGAAGGGGAAACGGATTCCGAAAAATTCATCAAAAGGCTCGAAGAAGAACACTTCGATGTTATAGTCACGGATTTTAAGATGCCCCGAGTCTCGGGTCTTGATATAGCCCGCAAGGTGAACCAGGAGGGTTATGAGAGTGACGTAATAATGATCACCGGTTACGGTACGATGGATTTAGCAATACAGTCGTTAAAGGAGAGTATTTATGATTTCATATTGAAGCCTTTTAAGTACGAAGAGCTTATCCATACGATAGAGCTAGCGCTCGAAAGAAGAAGATTAATAAATGATAACAAACAACTCTCCATCGAACGTGAAAGGCATATGAAAGAGTTATCTATCTTATATGATATCAATGAGATCGTCGTAAATTCATCGAGCCGCGAAGCCGTCCTGAGTTTTGCAGAAGATACACTTAGCGTCGGAATAGGATTAAAATCCGCTGGGATTCTGTTGAATTCTGATGATTCCAGCACTTACTCACTTGTAAGGGGAGTCGGTGATTTTAAGGAGACCTATTCGGATTTGTCAATAGACTCAAACGACGAGAAGTTGATGACACTGATTAAGGGAAAAGGAATTACCGAAATAGACGACCTCTCGATGTTCAATCATAGCTCTTATGAGGAAAACGGAACCGATAACACTGAAATTTGGTTAATTCCAATGAATGTCAGTTCACGGTTAGTAGGGTTTATTTGCGTAATTACCGATTCAAGTGAGGGACGTCTTTCTGCCGAAAAACAGAAACTATTAAAAGTTCTCGCAAACCAACTCGGTCCACAACTAAGAATTATCGAAGAAGAAAACCGCATACCCTCTTATAGACAGGGTACCCTGGTTAGACTGAAAAAACGAATGAAGAAGTCGACACAAACCGTTGACGAATATGGTGGGTCAGTAGCGTTCATATTTTTCAGAGTAAATTTAAACTCCGGTTCCGGTTTGCCGGGTGAGACATTTTTAAGGGGTATGGAAACCTTAGGATCTTTGATCAACGAAAAAATCAGTGAAAATGATGATCTGATGCAGGTAGGTATGGACGCATTTTTAACAACCTTATACGGAAGAAGTAAAATTGAAGCTGAGCTTGATGCAACCAGTATGAGTTATGATTTTCAATCAATATTATCGGAATCTGTGTCAAAAGAGATGGTGATTAGTGTGAGCTCCGCTTCGTATCCTGAGGACGGCGATGAAGTAATGGACTTATACTATCAGCTTGTACACGAATACTCCTCATTTAGACATTAACCAACAATAAAGAAACAGGGACATGAGAATTAATGAGAAAAAGAGAAATTTTGGTAGTAGATGATGAGCCAAAGATCGGTCATTATCTTGCAAAAGCATTAAATATTAAAAATTATCAAGTTCAAGTGGCTTCCCGCGGCAGCGAGGCGTTAGCGATACTCAAGAAAAAATCAGTAGATTTGGTGATTACAGATCTTAAAATGCCCGAGATGACCGGATTGGATCTTTTAAAGAAAATAAAAATGGAATCACCGCCTGTTGGAGTAATAGTAATGAGCGGTTACGGTACTATAGAAGAAGCAGTAGAGTCAATTAAATTTGGCGCATTCGACTTCATTACAAAGCCGTTTACAATAAAAAAAATCTCGGAATTGACCAATAATTACTTCAAGTCGTTTAAGGACAAGACGAATAATTTAATTAACACCGGTGACAACCATTACGGTGATATGCTCGGCCGAAGCGACGCTATGAAGGAGATTTTTAATACTATAGACCACATAGCCGATACAGATGTTACCGTATTTATTCAGGGGCCGACGGGAACGGGAAAAGAGATGGTGGCTAACGCATTGCAAGAAAGAAGCAAATTGAAAGATAAACCATACATAAGGGTAAATTGCGCGGCATTGCCTGCAGGTCTTATGGAAAGTGAACTCTTTGGGCATGTAAGAGGCGCTTTTACGGGAGCTGTAAAAGACAGAAAAGGAATGTTCGAACTTGCAAACGGGGGTACAATTTTATTAGATGAAATAAGTGAAATGGAAATGGCGCTCCAGGCAAAGTTGCTTCGTGTGCTTCAAACAGGTGAAATACAGCGTGTAGGAGCTGAAAGTTACAAAAAGGTAAAAGTGAGAGTCATAGCCACGACTAATCGAAATATCGAGCATGAGATCAACGAGGGTAACTTCAGGGAAGACTTATTTTATAGGCTGAATGTTGTCCCGATATTTCTGCCGTCATTAAGTGAAAGGAAGGATGATATACCTCTGTTAGCACATTATTTTGTCAGAAGAGTGGCAAGTAAGTATGGCAAACCCGAACTGCGCCTATCGGAAGATTCTATTAAGACTCTACTATCAATGGACTTCCCGGGTAATGTCAGAGAGCTGGAGAATAAGCTGGAAAGAGCGGTTGTCTTATCCAAAAAAGATGAGATTTCGCCTGATGATGTGCTTGAAGCGCTCGACGGTCGTGTAAAGGCAAAGAAAAACATACCGAATCCTTTTACTACGGGCACTATCGAAGGAGTGGAAAGAGAGTTGATCTTAAACTCACTTAGCTTAAACAACGGGAATAGAGCCAAGACGGCAAAGGGACTGGGCATTACCGCCCGGACGCTGCGTAACAAGATCAATCGGTACAAAAAAGAAGGAATTCTTTAAAATATTCATCCCTCCGGGGAAGATATTCCCCTGTACAAGGTAAATTTTTCCTACTCAAGGAATTAGATTCCGTTTAAAAAGAGAGATTAACAAATCTCTTAAACTATTAAATATCAACCAGATAGAAACTTTCAGTTATGCACAGAAATTTGTGGCATACTAATTGTAATCATTGATTTCGATGGAATGGAGACTTGAATGATTAACGATATTATCGGTAATAAGACATTAATACCCATTCTAAAAAAAATCCTCGATTTAGGAGCTGTCAGACACCGGGTTATCGCACAGAACATAGCGAACGCATCTACGAACGGTTACCGGAAAAAATCAGTAGATTTCGAGGAAAGTTTACAATCTTTACTACAGATGCATCGAGAGGGATCAATAACGGAAGCCGGAGATTTTGAGGGCATGGGAAACGCGGCAGCGGAGGATTTTAAGATAGTCGAGTCCAGCAAAAAACCAGATGCCGGCGCACCCAACAATGTAAATATAAATGAGGAAATGGCTGATTTGGCAAGAAACCATTTGTATTACAAGTTTGCGGTGAATATGATGAGAAGGCAGCTTGCCGGTCTCAAATCAAGTATAACAGGAAGGGTGGGGTAGTTATGCCGGGGTTAAGCGGAATATTCGGAGCTCTCGGTATCAGTGCAAGCGGTATGACCGCTCAAAGGGCAAGGATAGATGCAATATCTTCGAACGTCGCAAATATTCATACAACCAGGGTTGAAGGGGGGTCCTACTACAAGAGGCAAACTGTAATACTTAAGGAAAAAAAGAATGCCTCGGACTTTAGCAGTCTTCTCATTAGCGAATTAGGATCAAACTTTGGCAAAGAGTTTTCAGGCGTTGAAGTTCTGAGCATTCAAAGGATTAATGAATCCCCGAAACTGATATACGAGCCCGATCATCCTGACGCAGACGAAGAAGGAATGGTGAGTTATCCGAATATTAATATTATCGAAGAAATGGTAAACATGATTATGTCGTCGAGAGCATTCGAAGCGAATCTGACGGTATTTAATACAGCTAAAGAGATGATATCGCAATCCCTGGAAATTTAGGAGAACTGTTATACAATGAAAATTAATCCTATTGCAGCACAATATTTAAAACTAAGCTCAAACGCAATTTCGCTTTATAAGCCGGATCAAACTTCGGAGAGTCCGGAAAGCCCGGAAGAAAATCAGGCGAAAAAAAACAGTCCTCTTCACCCTAAATCAGCCAGCAGTGATCCAACTTCAAGTAACAACATTTTAAGAGAATTATTAAGCGCCGATGAGCAGAGTTCCATAAAAAAACTATTCGGCTCCGATGCGTTACTGAAAGTCAACAGCTTGATTGATAATAATGAAGAAAAAATCAGTGATCTCCCAAGAGGCATGCTTGTAAACATCAAGATCTGATTTACGCATTCGATGAAATCAATAGATCAAATAAGACACGTAATACCGGGAATAAAGCTTCCTGCAAAGATAAGTCATGATCAAAAAACCGGCAGCGGAATTTCATTTAGCAGCTTTCTTGGAGAGGTGAATGCGGCACAAAAAGCCGCCGGAGAAAAAATAATCGGCGTTGTGAGCGGAGAAGTCGAAGATCTGCATGATGCCATGATAGCCGTAGAAAAGGCTGGGCTGAGCTTTCAGATATTGTTGGAGTTTAGAAATAAGCTTATGGAAACATATCAAGAAATAATGCGAATGCGTTTTTAATTTATAGGAGAATGAATTTTGGCTGAACAATTCGGAAACATATTTTCCGGTCTTTCGGGTGTCTTCTGGCAGATGACCGCTCGTCAAAAAGCGGAATTGCTGATGATAACGATCCTGACCATAACAGCCCTTGTGCTTGTGGCGTGGTGGGCTGGTCAAACGGAGTATGAGGTTCTATTCTATGAAATGGCAGCAAGCGATGTAGGCTCCATTGTAAACAAATTAAAAGAGAAGGATATCAGCTATAAGATCGACCAGGGCGGAACCAGGATTCTTGTTCCTACCAAAATGGTACAGGAATTAAGGATCGACTTTGCTCAACAAGGGTTCCCCGAGTCAGGTCTCGTAGGATACGAAATATTCGATCAGTCAAATTTAGGGATGTCAAATTTTGTCCAAAAAATAAATTACAGAAGAGCTCTTGAAGGTGAATTAGCCCGTACTCTGATTCATATGACCGAAATAAAAAATGCGAGAGTTCATATTGTTATACCCGAAGAAAAGTTGTTCAAAGAAGACAAACAATCCCCTTCGGCTGCGGTGATATTGACCTTAGCGCGTTCAAATAGCCTGTCGCAAAGTCAAATTAAAGGAGTAGCGCGACTTATCGCCAGCAGCGTTGAGGGGTTGCGGTCTGATCAAATAACGATAGTGGACTCACACGGCAACGTGCTTTCAAAAGGTGAAGAATCGGGTGAACTATTAGCGAGTACGGGAAATCAATTGGAAATCCAGATGGCTGTGGAGACAGAGCTGATGAAAAAATCACAAGCGATGTTAGAAAGCGTAGTAGGAGTCAATAATTCCATAGTCAGAGTGAATGTCGAGCTTGATTTCGAGAGCATCCAGAAGACAAGCGAATCGTACGATCCGGACGGGCAGGTGATCAGAAGCGAACAGTTCACGACTACGGCGTCAATCGCAACCGATACATCTCAATCGAGTAAAGAGACGAGTACGACAAAGTATGAAATAAATAGAACCGTCGAAACTGTGATGAATTCCGGAGGAGGAATAAAAAGGATGACTATTGCCGTACTCGTTAACGGCAAATATGTCGAATACGATGATCCCGATGGCGGAGAGAAACCAGTGATAAAGTATGAACCTCGCACCCCGAAAGAAATCACCAATCTGACGAATATAGTGAAGACCGCCGTAGGATTTGATGAGGAGAGAGGTGATAAAATCGAAGTTATCGGTATGCAATTTGAAAATTCAGGATTGCTCGCAAATCTTGAAACATCAGAGGACGATGGTTTCCAACTCGATTACATGAATCTCGCAAAAAACGCCGGCATGGTATTAGTCGCTTTGGCAGCTCTTTTCATACTGCGTTCGATGTCCAAAAAAGCGGGTCCAATACGAATGACTTCATCCGGTCAGTCTAATTATGCTTCTTTGAGTGCAGCGAACGTTGGTACGATAGCTCTGCCCAATGAATCCGACCTACCGAAATTAGGGGATTCGGTGCTGCCCGAAGCTATGGAGCGGACGAAAATGCATAATCAGATTGAGAGATATTCAAAAGAAAAATCTTCAGAAGCCACCAGTTTGCTGAGAAGTTGGCTTTTGGAGGATTGATAATTGCCTGGAATTTCTAATTCAGGTTCAGCGACGCTCAACCTTTCGGGTTTGAGAAAGGCAGCTATACTCTTAGTTGCTATGGGTGAAGAAGCTTCTTCACACATATTTAAAAATCTGAGCGATTCTGAAATAGAATTGCTCACGAAAGAGATATCTATTCTAAACAACATTCAGGCTGACGTAATCTCCAGCGTAACAGAAGAATTTTATAACATGGTCTTGGCACAGAATTACATCGCCGCCGGCGGGCCAAAATACGCAAAAAGAATTCTCGAAAAGGCACTTGATAAAGAAAAGGTGAAAGAAGTTCTTAAGAAGGTTCAGAGATCTTTAGAAGTCAAAGGATTCAATATCCTGAAGGACGTTGATTCAAACCAGTTGTTGGCATTTATTCAAAAAGAACACCCTCAAACGATAGCTCTCGTACTCACACAGATCGAAATAGAACAGGCATCAAGTATATTAGCTGACCTGCCGGCGGAACTGAGGAAAGACGTTGTGCACAGGTTTGCTACAATGGACACAGTACCGCAGGATATGGTCACGGAGATCGAAAAAATACTTGAATCCCGGATTGATTTTGGCCAGGGAGGTCATAAGCTGGGCGGGGTCAAGGCTACAGCCGATATATTGAATATGGTTGGCAGGTCTGTCGAGAAAAATATCCTTGAAGGGTTAAGCAAATTCGATCCGGAGCTAGCCACAGAGATAAAGAATTTGATGTTCGTCTTCGAGGATATCCTGATATTAGACGATAGGTCGATACAAAGAGTGTTGAAAGAAATCGACAGCAAAGAACTCTCGCTCGCTCTCAAAGCTGTCAGCGATGAGGTGAAGGAAAAAATTCTTTCCAACATGTCCGACAGAGCTTCTCAAATGGTGATTGAGGAGATGGAGTATCTCGGTCCGGTAAGACTCAGGGAAGTCGAAGAGGCACAACAGAGAATTGTCGAATCGATTCGGATGCTTGAGGATGAAGGAGAGATTGTCATACTAATGGCTTCAAAGGGTGAAGAATTAGTTGTATAGCACCATCATTAAGTCGACGGCTACGAAGGATAGCGTCCGACGGTTGTCGAGACGAGCTAGATCCGACAAAGGGGAATTCACCGATCCAATAGAGGAGATGGATTCTGTTATAGCCGAAGGCGGCTACATGTGGAAGCTCTGGTCTGAAGTCAAAGAACAAATTCAACAGATGGTTGATTCAGCGAAGGATGGTGGATTTAAAGAGGGCAAAGATGCCGGATTCTCTGAGTTAAAGGATCAAATGAATGAATTTAATGAAATGGTGTTAACATTTAAGGCGGATACACTGAGTTTCTTCGAGGAAACCGAGAAGTTTGTATTGCGCATGTCCATCAAGATCGCTGAGAAAATTCTTCAGAAGAAGTTTGTTGAAGAAGATGACTTCACACTTACTATAGTACAGAATGCGCTGAAAACAGTGCGGGATAGTATAAATTTATTCATCAGGGTTAATCCGGACGATTACGAATTTATTAAAAGTATGGACTCGCAGTTATCCTCAGGGAGTTCGAATGTCAAAATTTCCGGCGATGAAGAAATTGAGAGAGGGGGGTGTAAAATAGAATCTGATTGGGGGCTTGTCGACGCCCGGATTGATACCCAGCTGGAAAAAATATATTCTGAACTCGTTAAACCGAAAAACAAAGAACCGGCTTCTATCGATGACAGCGATACTGGATAAGTACTTAGATAATCTTGATACGATTCAGTCTCAAAATTTTAGCGGAATTGTAACCAACGTTGTAGGGTTAATCATTGAATCGAAAGGACCGAAAGCTTTTGTAGGTGAGATATGCAATGTAGTTTCAGAAGACGGTATAAATAAAGGGAAAGTCGAGGTAATCGGGTTCAGAAATAAGTTTTTGATTTTAATGTCTTTAGGTAGAATAAATGACATTAAACTCGGTGACCGTGTGGTGGGAGAATCTGAAAAGTTTGTTATACCGGTCGGCAGATCTTTATTAGGCAGAATTTTAAACGGAATGGGTGAGCCAATCGACGGCTTAGGCCCACTCCATGTGGAAGAGATGAGACCTGTTCATAATTCTCCGCCGAATCCCTTGGACAGGAAGCGAATCACGGAACAATTATATACCGGCGTAAGGAGTATAGACGTTTTTAACGCCTGCGGAAAAGGTCAGCGGACAGGGATATTTGCAGGAAGCGGTGTAGGGAAGAGCGTGATCCTGGGGATGATAGCAAGAAATACGAGTGCTGATGTGAACGTTATCGCATTGATAGGCGAAAGAGGACGGGAAGTAAAAGAGTTTATCGAAAATGATCTGGGGTCGGAGGGGCTGAAGCGTTCTGTTGTAGTTATTGTAACTTCGGACGAAGCCGCACTTTTAAAGATAAAAGCTATTTTAACGGCCAATACGATAGCGGAATACTTCAGGGACGAAAAACTCGACGTAATGTTATTAGTAGATTCACTTAGCAGAACAGCGACTGCACAGCGTGAAATAGGATTGGCGGTAGGGGAGCTCCCAACTACAAAAGGCTATACCCCGTCTGTTTTCTCCATGTTGCCTAAGATAGTTGAAAGAGCCGGCTGCAATTCTGAAGGAAGCATCACCGGCTTTTATACAGTATTAGTTGAAGGAGATGAGATGGACGATCCGGTGGCAGATGCTGTTCGATCATACCTTGACGGACATATAGTGTTATCAAGGAAATTGGCTCTTAAAAACAGATTTCCCGCCATCGACATATTACAAAGCATGAGCAGGCTGATGAAAGACATTTCATCCGATGACCATAAGTTATTAGCGGATGACGTCAGGAGTAACCTGGCATATTATGAAGAAGCGGAGGATTTAATTAATATTGGAGCTTATACAAAGGGCAACGATCCAAAGATAGACCGCGCAATGGAGGTGATCGATAATCTCACAGCATTTATGATTCAAAAAATCGATGAAAAATCCGACCTGGAATCTGATTTGAAATCGTTGGCACAGATATTGCGACCTATTGAATTAAAAACGGAAAATATAAGTGAAGAAGTTCAGGTTCAGACTTGAAAAAGTGCTACAGGCGAAGATGATTCAAGAGAGAGTGAAATTGAAAGAAGTAGCCAAAATAGAAAATGAAATTCAAAAGTTGAGAGACGCTCTCGAAGCTATCAGGAGTCGATATAGGGATACGATTCAATCGATCATAACTCAACGCCTCGGAAATTTATCAAGCATAGAATTGAAGCGCACTTTAGCTTACAAAGAACGATTGACATCAAATGAATCGGCTCAGCTGCTCGACATTCAAAGTGCTGATAAAAAAATGGAAGAGATCAAGAAAGAGCTGGCAACTGCTAATATGGAACGTAAAGCGATCGAGAATCTAAAAGAGAAAAAGAAGCACGCGTACAAAAAGAATTACCTTAAATCAGAACAGACTATAAACGACGATATTTCAGTGCGAAATAGAGGGTCAGTTTTTCCGGTTCAAACCGTTATAGAGGAAAATATTGCCTGAAGAGAAAATAAAAGTTTCAGAGAAAGAAGAGATAAAAAAGCCTGAGTCAAAAAAGGGTTTGCCCATAAAACTCATCTTGCTTGGATCAGCCGGGTACCTGGTAGTTCTTGGCTTAATGATCGCCGGAATGATATTAGTATTGAAACCCGATGCGCCGCCGTTAGAGGAGGTTGCCTCAATAGCGGAGAGCGCTCCTCCTGTAACTCAGCCGCCTGTAAAAGAGCCCGACGTTGCCGATCCCGCCACGACATTCCTTGACTTAGCGGAAAATGTCGACATAACCGATTTAGTGGATGAATTAAAGGAGATAGAATATAAAGGCAGACTGCGGCAGAGAATGGAAGTAGATTCCGTGGCAAGACTTCAAGCCGAAAACGAAACAAGAATAGCCAAAGCTAAACTTGAAAAATTGAAATTAGAGACGGCAAAACTAATCGCAGCCAGATATAAACCCGGCTTTAATGTAGGCAGCGCCGCAATTCAGGAAGCTGCAGGAATCTTTGAAACATCACCGGATAAGATGGAAAAGTCAGGATCGAAGAAGGGTTATCAGCATCTTGCAAAGATATATGCCTCTATGAGACCGGCGGAAGCTGCAAAAATATTGGATAAGATGGAGACCACTCTCGTGGTGAACTTATTGGCGAACATGAAAAACAGAAACGCCGCAAAGATACTAAGCTCGTTCAAACCTCAAAAAGCAGCGAGAATAAGCAGAGAGATGAGCACTAAATTAGCTCAGATTTAAGATGAAACAGAGCACTCAAATATTAAAAATATTGGATATCCTATCCACAAGCTCAAAAGGGTTGGGGGTGAAAAAGTCGTCCTTAAATAAAAAAGGGGAACAGGAATTTGAATCGCTGCTAACCGATACGGACGATAAACTCTATTCTGTAAATTCATCGGGTATCATCCTGGAGAATCCACCAAGTAAAGCAAAAAACATTCTGAACTTACCGTTTTCGAATACAAGTCCCGATAATTCTGAAATTATAATTGGAGAGGCAAAAATAAGCGCTCAGGAAAATCTGAAAGTTGGTGTTATAAAATCCACGCAAAAATCAGATATTATTTCGCCTCAGAACGGTACTCGATCAAAATTAAATTCTCTGAACTTTGCATCAAATCAGAGAAAAAACACAGAACCGATCAAGGTTTCAAAAGGAAAGAGCAATTTAGTCAATAGCAAGCGCCTTATCCTGAATAAAGATTCCGCGAAAGAACTGATCGTTGGTTTACAAAAAGATGATAAGCAAAAAATTGTAAACGATTTAAAGATGAAGACAAAATTATCGGCCGGCGCATCAAAAGCAGTGAGCAACAAAGAGGGCTCTGTTGTGCCGATTGATTCGATGAAGAAAGTAATAGCGGCCACCGGGGGAATGAAAGCGGGCGAAAAGAACGAAGAGGTAGTTGATGTGAACCCGCTGATAAAGTCGGGAAAGAGCGCCGCAATAGATAGAGGGCATCGGACGGTTATTATGGACTCTTCTGAAAATACTTCTTCGCGCATTGAAAACGGGAAAGTTGAAACTTCGTTACAGGGGAATCACACCAAATCAATTTCCAAGATAAAATTATCTCCCGTAATTAACTTAGATAAAGGAGTGACCCCGAAAACAGGAAATCCCGGTGGTACTCCGGTAACCGATATCGGAGATGGTCCGCCCATCGAAGAAAATGAGAATCAGGCTCAGAGTAAATCATCTATATCGAATCATAAGTTAAAATTAGAGGGCGACGTCAAAGGGGCGAAAATTTCTGTCCCGGATGTTGTTCCCGTCTCAGAAAAAGCCGTTAAAACCGTTTCTTCGCCGGGAGTACAAATTGATGATGGGGATGAAGAAAGGGCGATGAGTATACTGAATAAGAAACTATATAACCCGCGTCATGCATTATCGAACTTCAGGGAAGACAATGCTTTGTTTATACCGGGAGTGAGGAAGAGCGCTATAAGTTCTTTAGAATCCTTAAGTGCGATCTCAATCAACAAACAATTGAGTGACTTTCAGTCAACAGGAAAAAGATTAAACACTAAGTTCAGGACAAAAGGAAAGCCTTTAAGTAAATTAGGTTTAAAAAGAAAAGTTAGTCTTAAACAGAGTAGTCTAATAAACCAGAAGGTCCTCCAAAACAGCTATTTAGCTCGGAACGAATCGCCCGGTTCAGCTGATGGAAAATCTATATTGATTAACGTTGAAAATAATAGCGTTACATCTCTGCCGGTAGAATCAGAAGTGCGAGAATTTTCACTTCCCAAATTGAATACTACATTTACAAAAAACGGGGTTTCGGTTACTCATACGAATCTGCCCGAATCTGATCCGATGAAGTTTTCAATAAAAGCGTTAAATGAGGAATTGAATAAGATTCAGTTACGGTTGTCTCCAAAGGGGTTAGGAAACATCACTATCGATATACATCAAACTGGAAAATCCCTTTATACGAAAATTTATGTTGAGAGTGCAGAGGTGATGCGAATTCTTCAGGATTCGCTTCCGGAGTTAAAAGAAAATCTGTCACAACAGGGGTTGAATTTAGAAGAAGCGAATATTTCCGCAAGAAGAGACGAGGGGCATCATCAGCGTTCACTTATGAATGGGGAAAGATTCAAGGAGGATCGGCAGGATAAGAATTCCGGTTCAGCTCAACCCCCGGAGACGGAAGTTCCTCTTGAAGTACTCGGTCGAAACCAGGTTCGAGCGACAAGCCCGTACAGCACAGTCGAATACTTAGTATAATTCTCTGAGAAATAAGGAAAAAGTTCCCCTATTAGGTCGGAAAAATCTTCCACCACTTTATCAGAACTGTCCGGAAGTAATTTAGACACATATTATTAAACCTTTAAAAACCTTACGAATATTAGCTTTCCCGGAGATACCAATCATCAACGCAAGTGATTCGAGATTTGGCACGTAACTTGCCTTTATGTCTGTGAAATACAAGGAGAGGAGTATGGTCGAGACAATATCTACATTTAATGCGCTGCAAGGCGGAGCACAATTATCCAATAGTAGGGATAGAAATGCTATGGGAAGAGACGCATTTATGAAGCTTCTTTTAGCACAATTAAGAAATCAGGATCCTAATAATCCACTTAAATCGCATGAATTTGCCAGCCAATTAGCGCAGTTCACATCTGTAGAACAACTCTTCAACATAAATGAGAAACTTGACAGGAATCTCGAATTGGATTTCAATATGAGCCAGTCGTTAGGTAATTCGCTCGCCACCACAATAGTCGGTAAGGACGTAAGAGCGATTGGAAATGAGATAAGCTATGAGAATGGTGAAGCAAGCGATGTGTTCATTGATCTTAGCCAGAGCGCAGCAAATGTCGTCGTGAGCATTTATGATTCGAATAATACTCTCATGAGAAGGGTTGATATGGGGGCGATGACAGGCGGCGAGAGCATATTCAGATGGGATGGTAAAAATAATAATGGGGTCGAGATGGCAGATGGTATTTATACTTTTTCAATAGATGCCAATGGCAATAACGGCGTGCCGGTACCTGTGGCATTCTACATAGGAGGGCATATTACCGGTGTGAAATTCAGTCAAGATAACGCAACGACCTTTATCGTAGGCGCTTTAAACATAGGCGTAGCGGACGTAATTATGATTACAGAACCAAGAGGAAATTAGATGTCAGAAAGTGATCTGATAGCAAGAATCAGTGCTGCGAGTATATCCGGAAAAGCCGAATCAATCGCCCCGAAGCCTGTAACACCGGATGTAAAGCGAGGGAGATTAAAGGGTAAGGAGTCATTCAGGGATGTACTTAACGATCAGATGAGCGTAAGGTTTTCTTCTCACGCGCAGAAAAGACTTGAACAGCGTCAAATATCGCTTGAACCCGCAGAAATGATAAGACTTCAAAAGGCAGTGGACGCTGTTGATTCCAAAGGAGCGCGAGACGCATTGGTCTTACTGAATAATAAAGCATTCATAGTCAGTGTCGCCAACAGGACAGTTATTACAGCTCTCGACAGCGAAGAGAAATCGGGTAAAGTATTCACAAATATAGATTCAGCAATAGTTGCATGAAATTAGTAAACAATAACAAAAACCGCACGGAGCCGGACCTTTTTTTCGGAGGAGGCTCAGTTTTGAGGAATGATAGAATCAAAACACACAGCGGGTCAAGGAGGTCAAGAAAATGATAAGGAGCTTATTTGCCGGTGTATCGGGATTAAGAAATCACCAGGCTTTTATGGACGTAATCGCGAATAACATCGCTAACATAAACACGGTTGGATTCAAGGCATCAAGGATAACGTTCAAGGAATCTTTAGCCCTGCTCATAAGGGGTGCACAAGCCCCCACGAGTGATCTCGGCGGAAAAAACCCACTCCAGATCGGTTTGGGTATGACCGTGGCAAGTATCGACCAGGTGTTTTCGCAAGGTAATTTAGAGGCGACAGGACAGGAAACCGATCTTGCGATTCAGGGAGAAGGATTCTTTGTAGTCAGAGACGGCTCAAGGAGATTCTATACGAGGGCAGGGTACTTCAAATTGGACGCCCAGGGAAGATTAGTCAGTCCTTCCACCGGTTTCCTGCTTCAGGGAAAGAGAGCAAATGCCAAAGGCGTAATCTCTGAGGGCACATCGATCACAGATATCACTCTTCCGTTCGGACAAAAGACACCGGCTCAAGCTACTTCGATTGTAGGATTTGCCGGTAACCTTGATGCGGGAGGTATCTCTAAAGGGACGATCTTTACAAGCGAAGCGGTTTATGGTATAGAGACTGACGGCACAAGCGACGTGAACAACCTTTATGCAAACGGAGCAGCAGATTCTTCCATTACAGGAATGACGAACAACTCCACGCAGGTAACGGTCACAGATGGAACGACAACAAAGACCTATACCTATGTAGAGGGAACTGCCACGAGTACGGAGTTTCACACGCTTGCAAATCTCATCAGCGACATAAACACTGACTTCTCCGGCAGTTTAAGCGCTGCTATGGTTGCGGCTACCGGAGAGATCGAATTCACCAATGATTCTGGGAGCAGTCTTACGATTGCGATAACAAGCACGAATCTGAATCTGGATAAAGCGCTTGCCGCCGCTGACGCTACTTTAGCGGATGGGGCCAAAAGCCAGACCGATGAGTTTTCACATGTTGGAACAGATACAGACCTATTAATCAATTTGAGGGACGATACAGGGACTTCGTTAGGATTGGTAGCAACAGATGTGATCAAGGCAAACGGGTCAATAGGCGGGACAGCGATTACCGAAGGGACGGTAACAGTCACATCGTCAATGACTTACAGCGAACTTGCGGAGGAGCTGGAGACAATTTTCAGAATCAAGAGCTCCGACGGCGTCACTATAGACTCCGACGATGGCAGTATAGCCATAAACGGAGACGGTGGTCTGGTAAATGAGATTTCGGGCTTGAAGATCACAGCAGAAGACAGCGGTGGAACGCCAAGAGCCAACTTTAACGCAATATTCGATGATAGTGCCGGAAATTGGTTCGAGGCTCAATCCGCGACTGATTTCGTCCAGAGCGCATCAATCACGGTATTTGACTCCAAAGGTGAACCCCATGTTGTATCAATCAAGTTTATCAAGGACCCTGTAGAGGTAAACAAATGGAGATGGGAAGCTTCGATTGAGGGGCTTAGCGAGGACAGGTTAAGCGGAGACACCGGCGAAGTTACCTTTGACAGCGAGGGTAATCTGAAAACCTATACATATGACGGCGGAGCGTCGTCATTCAGGTTCTTACCCGAAAGCGGAGCGAATGTAGTTGAGATCAAATTCGATTCGGGTACGTTTGGAGAGATTGACGGATTATCTCAATTCGACGGTTCACCGAATGCTATAGCTAACGAACAGAACGGTTACACGGTGGGTGAGTTAAGTCATATTACTGTGGACAGTACCGGAGTCATTTCGGGAGTCTATACCAACGGTGTAGCTCAGAAATTAGCGCAGGTGGTGCTTGCCACGTTTAACAACCCGACAGGTCTGGTGAGAGTCGGAGACAACCTTTACGATGTCTCCGGTAACTCCGGACAAGCCGTCGTAGGCGAAGCAGGCTCTACAATTCAATCCACGATAACTTCAGGAGCTCTCGAGCTCTCAAACGTGGATCTGGTGGAAGAATTTACGAAGATGATCATCGCTCAGCGTGGATTCCAGGCTAACGCCCGGGTGACTACGGTGAGTGACAGGATTCTTGAGGAAGTAGTAAGACTCAAACAGTAATCCTAGGGTGAACGCAGGGGCAGGTTAACACCTGCCCCTCATCCTGCTCTAGGAAGGAGCAGACTACAGGCATATGGATATTGCCACACTGATCGGAATATTTTCGGGTATAGCGCTCGTACTTTTAGCTATAATCCGAGGTACATCGCCGGTCACTTTTTTTGATGTCAACTCAATTATCATTGTTTTCGGTGGAACCGCAGCAGCAACATTTACGAATTTTCCTCTTAAAGACGTATTCAGCCTATTCGGAGTCGTTCGAAAAGCGTTTTTTAATAAAGCGCCTGTCTTCCAGATAAAACTTGAAAGAATAGTTGAGCTTGCCAAGAGGGCACGCAGGGAAGGGATACTTGCTCTTGAATCGGAGATGGAATCGGAAGAGGAAGAATTTCTGGTCAAAGGTATTCAGCTGGCTGTGGATGGAACGGAACCTGAAATGATAAAATCTGTTTTAGGCGCGGAGTTATCAAATATAGAAGAACGGCATTCACTCGGTGCAAGTATCTTCAAAGCGATGGGCGCATACGCTCCGGCACTCGGCATGATCGGAACTCTTATCGGTCTGATACAGATGTTAAGTTCCTTGGAAGACCCTACTCAGATAGGTACCGGTATGGCTGTGGCTCTCGTAACGACGTTTTACGGCGCTGTGCTGGCAAATCTCATGTTTCTGCCGATAGCGGGGAAGCTCGAAACTCTTTCTACCCAGGAGATGCTGCAGATGGAAATGATTTTGGAAGGTATTCTTTCTATCCAGCAAGGAGATAATCCGAGAATGATAGAAGAAAAATTGATCTCCTTTGTACCTCCAAAATTCAGAAAAATGGCTTTAGACTCAGTTGCCGAGAAAGAATAGATTTTATGGGAAACTGGACCAAGAAAGCAAAATCAGAATCGGGAGGGGCGCCTTTGTGGATAGTCACTTTTAGTGATTTGATGACGTTGCTGCTCACTTTTTTTGTGCTTCTGCTATCATTCTCGGCAATTCAGATGGACGATTTTCGCGCAGCAATGGGGTCATTAAAAGAGGCGCTTGGGGTATTCCAGGGCTCCCAATCAGTGATGTATGCGCCCCACGACATAACATCGACTATCCCCACAAAAGCTGAGATCCTTAAATCTACAGGTGAAGTCAGGGAATTTCTGAGAAAAAACAAACTCGAAAAAATGGTAGAGATGGAGTTGACGGGAGAAGGTATCCGGTTTAATCTGAATAGTACCTTGCTATTCGGTTCCGGAGCAGCAGAACTATCGCCGGAAGCGAGTGATCTCCTTGAGAGCATCGGTTACCTTACTAACCGCTTCGCTTCCCACGTTATTGTTGAGGGGCATACGGATGACCTTCCCCTCGCAAGTGGGAAATTTGCATCAAACTGGGATTTATCCGCTGCAAGAGCAATCTCGGTTTTAAATTTTTTGTCGAGCTTGGATAAAGCAAAAAGTGGGTTGTTTCATGCTGCGGCATATTCACAATACAAACCGCGTGTCCCGAATGATTCAGCCTACAATCGTTCAATTAATCGTCGGGTAGAGATAATGATAAAGCTTCACGATCCTCCGAAAAACTATACCGATAAAGAGATCGATATGCTCTTGAAATTCATCGAACCGGAGAATACGGAAAAAGGTTTTGCAGATACTTTGAGGAGTTATTAGGGTGGAAGCTGAAAGCGTCATCACGGATGTTCTGGAAAATGGTGAAGAAACCGCTCTGGATAATCTCAGAAAAAACCCCAAAAAGATGGCTATTATCGGAGTCGGCGTGCTTCTGAGTTTGGCTCTAAACGGATTATTGGCTTATTATCTTACCAAATCCATTGTGTTACCTGTATTTTACGGTTCTTCTGCGGATAGCGAAGCGTCAGAGGAAGTCATAGAATCTCCCTCCGGGCAAAAACCGGAAGCTCTTCCTGTGCAAGCAGATGGTAATTCTGAGACTGGGTCGGACGAGCGATTTAGCATCTTTAAGGTTGAGCATATAGTAATTAATCCTTACGGAACCAATGGCAGAAGATTTCTAGCTCTTAATTTGAGCATTGAGGTAACCAACGGGGATGTGGCTAAGGAATTAAAGGAAAAAGATGCAGAATTACGCGATAAGTTAAACACATTATTAAGCAGGAATACAGTGGCAGAACTCACGAATATAATATCAAAACGAAAGATCAAAATGGATATCAAGAGATTGCTGAACAAAATGATAGATAAAGGAGAAGTACGAGAGATTTACTTTACGAAGTACGTACTTCAATAAGGGGAGAGATTAGATGACCAAATTGTTGTCACAAGAAGAAATTGATACACTGCTTACCAGGGATAGTATCTCGGATGCGGGCGTTATGTCCACCGGGACTCAAAAGATAGTTAGTGTCTACGATTTTCGTCATCCCGATAGAGTGTCAAAAGATCAAATGCGCGCTCTTAGAACGATTCATGAACGATTCGGAAGAATGTTTGCGACTTATTTATCCAGTACTCTTCGAATGATGGTCGACATCAAGGTGAATTCAATAGATCAGGTAACGTATTCGGAGTACGCAATGTCTCTGACAACCCCTGCGTGCATCTACGTTATAGAGTTCGAAAATTTGGGAGGCAGCGGATTGATTGAACTCTCTTCCGAACTATTTTTTATCTTGCTTGACCGGCAGTTGGGGGGGGCGGGAAAGACTGCCATTGAAAGCCGGGAAGTCACAATAATAGAGCAGAAAGTGCTCGAGAAAGTACTGATAGCTGCTCTCTCATTTCTGAACGATGCCTGGCAATTGATTACACCTCTCGGTTGTCGTCTTAAATCATTCGAAACTAACGCTCAATTCGTTCAGATAGCCCCGCCGAGCGAGACAGTGGTTATAATTATTCTTGATGTTTACATACGGGATAAGAATTACAGCATTAATCTTGCTATTCCGTATTATGTCATAGAGCCGGTTATGCAAAATCTGAGCGCCCAAACCTGGATATCCCTCGCGCAGCACGGCGAAAAAGAAGATCAGGGAAATTTGGTTGAAGCAAGTCTACGTCAAACTGAATTGGACCTAATTATCAAATTGGGATCCGCGGAGATTAATATAAGAGATTTTGTGAATCTGCAAGTCGGAGACTTGATCAGGTTAGAGGAAAGACCAAATTCGCCCCTAAAGGTCTCAGTCAACGAGAAGCTGAAGTTTCTTGGTTCACCGGGTACTCTCGGAAATCATAAGGCAGTGGAAATTCAGGAGATTCTGACCCCGGAAAACGAGGGTTACTATAGTTAGTAGTGGAAGGATTTTACGGAGGATAGAATTATGGAATTAAGTTCGGAAAGATTGCAGAAGATTCAACAGGTAATCGAAAATTACCTTGAGTCTTTCAGCCAAACACTCAATACCATCACAAACACCGATATAAAGTTCACTTTGAATAAGTGTGGAGAAGTCACCGGTGAGGAACTCAATTCGATATTCGAGGGAGAAGTAGTTAGGGTCTTGATAACACCTTTGGAGGGAATTGAAGGGAATTTTACGTTCATATGGACAAGTGAATTCACAGCCAAAATTGCCGATTTGATGTTAGCAGGTGACGGAACCGCTCCCTTCAATGCCGAAGAACACCTTGAACCGGCACAGGAGATATCATCTCAACTAATCGGGCCGATTGTTGCTCACCTAACTTCCAATTTAGGTACAAAGGTTGAGCTAAACGCTCCTGAAGTAAAATTGGTGGAGATAGGTGAGTTGCTTGAAGAACTGACCCCACAGGTAACAACAGTCATAGATGGTTCAATAGGCGATTCTAATTATACGTGGACGTTCAGCATGTCTGAAGCTCAGGCGGAAGTGTTGGAGGGAATCGCATTAACCGAAGAGGAAGAAGATAACAAAGTTGAGGATGATGTAGTAGCTGAACGTGTTGAATTTGAACCGTTTCCGGACGTGGCGACAAAAATCGAGGGTAACGAGGCAAACATAAACCTCTTAATGGACTTAAAGCTTCAAGTTTCTATCGAATTGGGGAGAACACGACTCTTTGTAAAAAATATTCTCGAACTCGGGCAGGGGTCTGTTATTGAGCTCAATAAACTTTCGGGAGATCCGGTAGATATTTATGTAAACGAACGAAAATTCGCCGAAGGAGAAGTGGTCGTTGTGGATGAAAATTTCGGCGTACGAATAACAGAGTTAATATCACCATCTGAGAGAGTGAAGAATCTTGGCGATTAAACTCAAAGATTCCTGTTTCCTGGCGTTAATTATAATCGCCTTTTCAGCTAATGCGCTCTTCGGGCAAATAGCCGATACGACGTCAAATCAAGTCAAAACTCCGGAATCGGAATGGAGTGATTCGAAAGTTAGCGGGAATATCGGTTTCATTGAAGCAATGGTAAGGGGAATAGGAGCGCTACTATTAATCATGGTATTAATATACGGATTTGTCTGGCTGCTAAGGTACTTCATGAGCAAGAAGTCGTTCGGCAATCCAACGTCCGAATACATTAGAGTAGTATCAACGACGTACGTTGCTCCGAAAAAGTCAGTGGCTCTGATTCAGGTTTACGATAAAGCCGTTCTAATCGGAATCACCGAAAATTCAATGAACATGTTGACGGAACTAAATAAAGATTCAGGTTGGCAGGACCTCGTACAGGAAACGGGAGGCGCTAAGCGGGGAGCGGGCAGCTTCAGTCGAAAGCTTTCAAAAGCAATAAAAGATAATTTCAATAAAGGAAAAATAATCGGCAGGGATGGATCGTCATGAGGCTTCGCGGAAAGCTACTGATATTCGTGGTTTCGATCAATGCGCTCATTCTCTTTCCCGGTCTGAATGAGACATCCGCTCAAGGCTTTCCGAAACTCACAATAAGTGTGGAGGAGGCTGACGAACCTCAAGAGATAGCGCTGACTCTTCAAATCCTTGCTATGATGACCGTTCTTTCACTCGCTCCTTCGATACTTATAATGATGACCTGTTTTACGAGAATCATCGTGGTATTTCACTTTTTGAGGCAGGCGCTCGGTACTCAACAGATGCCGCCCAATCAGCTGCTGCTCGGTTTAGCGATCTTTTTAACGATATTCGTGATGGCGCCCGTGTGGACTCAAGTCAATGAAAACGCACTTCAGCCGTATCTCGCAAACGAGATAAATTATAAGGATGCAATTGAAAAGGGTATGAGTCCTATACGCGAATTCATGTTTAATCAAACGCGGGAAAAAGATCTCGCTCTTTTTCTGAGGATATCGAGATCACCCAAACCGGAGAATATCGGGGAAGTTTCCAATAAAGTGCTGATACCGAGTTTCATAATCAGCGAGCTGCGTAAAGCGTTTCAAATCGGGTTCATACTCTATATACCGCTTCTCGTTTTAGACCTGGTCGTGGCAAGTATCTTGATGTCGATGGGAATGATGATGCTGCCTCCGGTGATGATATCACTCCCCTTCAAGATATTATTATTCGTTTTGGTTGACGGCTGGAACCTGGTCATAGGTTCTTTGATTAGCGGAATAAAATTTTAGGTGATCGAGAATGACTGAAGCACTGGCTGTAGAAATAGGACGTGAGGGACTATATACCGCATTAAAGATCTCAGCTCCCATTCTCGGCTTGGGTCTGTTAGTCGGATTGGCGGTAGGCATTTTTCAGGCGGTAACACAGATTCACGAACTTACGCTGACGTTTGTACCGAAAATATTCGTAACGGCGTTGGTCTTACTCTTTTTCATGCCGTGGATGCTGCGCGAGATCATCGGTTTTACGACACGTGTCATCACACTCATAGGAACCTTCTGATATGGAACTGTTCGGGATAGACCAGAGGATGTTCGAGATATTCATGCTTGTTCTTGCCCGCATTTCTCTGATAGTTTCTGTCGTCCCGATATTCGGCTCCGCAAACGTGCCTATACCGGTCAAGGTAGGTTTATCCGTATTTTTAACGCTGGTTTCCTATTCTTTTGCGGAGGCATCCGGTGTGCCCCATGACCTGTCCATCGCCGCGCTGTTCACTTTGATGTTGAGAGAAGCGTTGATTGGAATGCTCTTTGGATTTATAACAGGAATACTCTTCTACGCTATCCAGTTTGCAGGTCACTTTATCAGCTTCCAGATGGGATTTGCAATGGTTCAGGTGATTGACCCTCAATCTCAGGAGAGAGTACCGATCATCGGTCAATTTTATTTTATCTTATCGATCCTCCTCTTCCTTTTAATTAACGGTCATCATCTTGTACTAAATGTCCTCGTTGAGAGCTTCAGTATTGTTCCTATAGGTACAGGTGTGTTGAGTAGAGAATTGACCGGTTCTCTGACACTCATAGGGGGGAGAGTATTTGTACTTGCGATAAAAATAGCCAGTCCGATATTGGTAACGCTTTTTCTAACGGACGTGATGATGGGCATAATCGCCAGAACGGTACCCCAGATGAATGTATTTTTCGTCAGCCTCCCGCTGAAAATCGGTCTGGGCTTGACGCTTCTGGTAATGACCCTTTCCTCGTTTCCGTGGCTGATCGAAAAGCTTGTAGTCGAGATGAGCGAAAATCTCAATATGGTCTTAAGGATGCTGTAGAAAATGGCTGAACAGAGTTTTCAGGAAAAAACTGAATTAGCGTCTCCAAAAAAGAAACAAGATGCGCGTAAAAAAGGGCAGGTTGCAAAAAGTCAGGAACTCAACTCGGCAGTTATCATGACCACCTCTATCATATTATTGTATTTTCTCATGGGCAGCATCATGGATACCATTACGTCTGTTTTCAAGGCGGTTTACAGAGAAGCAGGCACATTTGAAATTTCCCAATCAATGGCGATGCCGTATCTCGAAATAGGATTGAACATCTACAGCGGCCTGGTCGCGCCTATTGCGCTGACAATAATGATGGTCGGTGTATTGACGGGTTATGCGCAAGTGGGTTCGATATTTTCTATTGACGCTATAAGGCCGAAATGGGAGAAAATCAGCCTTACAAAAGGTATCAAGAGGATGTTTTCACAGAGGTCTCTGATCGAAGGAATAAAAAGCGTTTTTAAACTCTTGATTGTGGGTATCATCGGCTATCTGACGATAGCTTCCTCATTTGATGAATTTATTTCCCTCTCCGAGAGAGAGATCAGCGGGTTAATATCCTTCATCGGCAGCATGATACTGAAAATTTCGGTGAATATCACAATAGCATTGATATTCCTTGCGGTGGCGGATTTCACTTATCAGCGCTGGAGACATAACAAAGACCTGATGATGACCAAACAGGAAGTGAAAGAGGAGTTCAAGCAGATGGAAGGTGATCCTCTCATAAAACAGAGGATCAGAAGCCTTCAGAGGGATAGCGCAAGAAAACGCATGTTGCAGGAAGTTCCGGAAGCGGACGTGATAATAACCAACCCGACGACTTACGCCGTCGCGCTTAAATATGATATTGAGACTATGTCTGCTCCGAAAGTCGTCGCTAAAGGTGTGAGAAAGATTGCCGAGAGGATAAAGGAGATAGCAAGTGAGCATGATGTACCGATAGTTGAGAACCAATGGCTTGCGAGGGCCCTTTATAAATCGACTCGAATCGGAGAAGAGACTCCTTATGAGTTGTTCAAGGCTGTAGCCGAAGTATTGGCTTACGTGTACAAATTACAGGAAACCGAATGACCGACAATTTAAATAAATATTCGGGAATGATTGCTGCCTTCGGCGTGGTCGGCATCATAGGAGTGATGATAATTCCGCTTCCATCGTTCGCGCTTGACGCTTTACTTGCCCTGAATATAACGATAGCGCTTGTGATCATAATGGTTTCAATGTACACGAGCGAGCCTCTGCAGTTCTCAGTATTCCCCGGTATGCTGTTGATAGTAACACTATTCAGGCTTTCCCTGAATATCGCTTCTACCCGGTTGATACTCTCAGAAGGTTATGCAGGAGGGATTATCGAAGCATTCGGAACATTCGTTGTCAGCGGAAATTACGTGGTCGGATTCATAATATTCCTCATTCTCGTAATCATAAACTTTGTGGTTATAACAAAGGGAGCCGGAAGAATAGCGGAAGTATCAGCCCGATTCACACTTGATGCTCTGCCCGGTAAGCAGATGGCAATTGACGCCGATCTCAATGCCGGGTTGATAGATGATCGTGAAGCCCGGGAAAGAAGGGAAAAGATTTCACAGGAAGCTGATTTCTACGGCGCAATGGACGGGGCAAGTAAATTCGTCAGGGGAGACGCAATAGCCGGCTTGATCATTACCGTTATAAATCTTATCGGCGGATTGATAGTGGGTGTCGTGCAAAACGGCATGCAGATCTCTGAAGCAGTCGCGACATACTCAAAGCTAACGGTCGGCGACGGGCTGGTAACCCAGATACCCGCACTTTTGATATCAACAGCTTCAGGACTTGTTGTTTCCCGCGCCGCATCCGGAACGAACGTCGGGCACGCGATCATCACGCAGCTAACGTCAAAACCGAGAGCGCTTGCCGTTGCCTCGGTAGTGATATTTATTTTCGGTATGGCGCCGGGACTGCCTACACTTCCGTTTTTGATACTCGCCGTCATTACCGGAAGCGTCGCATATAATCGGCTCCAGACCAGCCCCGATGAAAAGGAGGATGTCGTAGAGGAAGAGGTATTACCCGAGAACCCTCAAGACGAAATCATAGCTCTATTACAGGTGGATCCGCTGGAGCTCGAGATAGGATACGGATTAATTCATCTGGTCGATGAAAGTCAGGGAGGGGACCTGCTTCAGAGAGTAAGTTCAATTAGAAAACAGATGGCGATGGAGTTGGGAATTATCGTTCCTCCCATAAGAATTCGTGATAATCTCCAATTAGGATCGAACGATTACGTCGTACGCATAAGAGGCAACGAAATTGCTTCGGGTGAAGTACTGTCGAATCATCTTCTTGTATTGAATCCCGAGGTTCTCGATTCCTCAATGCCGGGTGAAGATACTACAGAACCTACCTTTGGAATGCCGGCAAAATGGATTCCGGAAAGTCAAAAAGTGGCGGCGGAATCGGCTGGCGCTACCGTAGTTGATCCTGAGACCGTTCTGGCAACGCACTTAATGGACATATTCAAGATGAACGCGCACCAGCTTCTGAGCCGGCAGGATGTACAGGTGTTAATAAATAACGTTAAGGAGAGTAATCCCACAGTCGTCGAGGAATTAATTCCCGGATTGTTGGGAGTAGGAACGATTCAAAAGGTGTTGCAGAATTTACTTAGAGAAAAAGTTCCGTTAAAAGATCTGGTATATATACTCGAAGTCCTCGCCGACTTTGCGCCGCAAACTAAAGATCCGGAACTCCTTACGGAATATCTGCGGACATACCTCGCGGATACTATCTGTCAGACGTTCAAGAGTGATGACGATAAGCTGTATGCGATTACACTCGATCCCTCAATAGAAAATGAAATCGTTCAAGCGGCAATAAAAAAGCCCGGCTTATCCACAGAGATAGGACTGGCTCCGGAAAAGATAAGAGACATTTACAAAGAGCTGAGACCGTTGATAAAAAGGATGAACATGGAAGGCAGACAGGGAGTAGTCGTTTGCAGCCCTCAGGTGAGGCCGTTTTTCAGAGCGCTGCTTGAGCCGACAT
>JADFMS010000015.1 GCA_022563775.1 Fidelibacterota bacterium
CACCAGAAGTCGCTGGCCCAACCCCTTGGGGAGGGAGGCGCCGAAGGTGAGATTGATGACTGGGGCGAAGTCGTAACAAGGTAGCCGTACCGGAAGGTGCGGCTGGATCACCTCCTTTCTAGGGAGTATTGTCCCGATTTATCGGGGCATAGAGGTCAAATAATTGTTATTGACGTCCTGCACATACCAACGTTGTCATTTAAGGGTCCGATGGTCCCTTCAGGAAGATTAGGCGCCTGGCGGATCTCGGGCTTTTTTAGTTATACAAAATTAGGGGCTATAGCTCAGCTGGTTAGAGCGCACGCCTGATAAGCGTGAGGTCAATGGTTCAACTCCATTTAGCCCCACAAAAAATTGTGCTGGTTAGGGCCGCCGCCGGTGGCGGGATTTTGCTTGCCCTGACAGCATAAAGTAGTAATCCCAATTTATTGGGGCCGTAGCTCAACTGGGAGAGCGCCGCCCTTGCACGGCGGAGGTTGTCGGTTCGATCCCGATCGGCTCCACAGGAGAACTGCTCGAGAGAGCAGTTCTTTTTCTTTAGAGATGTTCCCCAACGGCGGAGGTTGTCGGTTCTTCCGCAGGAACTCCCCTGGACGATTCCCAGACTCACCCGCTATGACTCAAAGTAGGTAAAAATCAATAATAGAGCCAATAACGCTCTTCAAACACCCTCGTATCAGGGATTTACCCAATTTCCGTTTTGTTACGTTTCGTGTCGATTCGTTCCGTTTTGTTATCTTTAGTTGGGCACATATTGAGTCACACTGAAAGTTTCTTGATAAATCGATACCTTTAGGCTATAATTACGATATATTATTAATAATACTAATTCAGAAATATTAGTTATCTATTTAAATAGGCAATACGGTGTAGAATAAACATTTCAATCTTCGGAGGTTCGAATGAAGAAAATTATCATTATTGTTTCACTGTTTTTACCGCAATTCATTTATAGCCAAACTTTAGTAAACAAGTTTGAACTTTTGGGAACATTCCAATATGAGAATATCTTTGGCCTAGGAGGAAGCGACGTCTGGGGTTGGACAGCGGATGACGGGACAGAATATGCTCTAATGGGAGTATTCGAGGGAATAGCTATTGTGAATGCAACCACATTAGAAAAGATTACTATAGTCTCTGGTCCGCAAGAAACTGAAGGAAATGCGCGAATTAATTCGAGAGACATTAAGACTTATAAACATTACGCATATGTTGTTTCCGAGAGTCGAGGTGCGAATGAGGGATTAATGGTTATCGACCTTCAATTTCTACCGGATAGTGTTAAATATATCGGTTCGTTTCCTATTGACACAAGCGGTAGCGTTCGATCTCACAATATTAGCATAGACACATCTACCGGTTTTGCATATGTTGTAAATAATACTTCAAGTCCTATGAGCATATTTGATCTGACTGATCCTGAATCGCCTACATTTGTAAACAAATTTGGGGATAGATATATGCACGACATATTTGTAAGGGATGATACTCTTTATTCGAGTGACGCAGAGGCCGGCACTTTTACAATATGGGATGTATCAGATAAAATAAATCCTACCATAATGCTTCGAGTGGAGATTCCCGGTTCTGGATATTTTCATAACATTTGGCCTACAGACGATTCAAAATTTGTAGTCACAACTGAGGAAACATCTGGGAAAACCGTAAAATTATGGGATATATCAGACTATAACGATGTAAGAATGGTCGGTGAATGGCTTGGAGTAGGTGCATTGGCACACGATGCTCATATTATGGATGAGTTTGTATTTGTGAGTCATTACGGAGATGGAGCTTATGTTTTAGACATTAGTGATAGAATAAATCCGATTAATTTTGGATCAATTCCAATCGAAATTGACCAGTATAAAACATTTCTTCAAGGTGATGGAGGATATGGCAGTTGGGGAATCTATCCTTATACGCAGAACGGGATGGTATTTGCCAGTGATTTCAGTGGTAAGTTGACAATATTAAAAATTAAACCGGTCAAATCGTTAATAGGAAGTCTTGAATCTTTCTATGCACTTCCCGATACGGGAATAGTTCACATTACTATAATAGATAATCTTACTTATGATTCTTTAACGGCATTAGTGGTTGAGTCAGAAACTGCCCACGTTGATACATTTCCCTTAGGTTATAATGATTTCTCAGGATTTCAGGCAACATTCTTTGGAGATTTGATGCCCAATAGCGGCGAACATTGGTATACAGTAAATATCGAAGCTACGAACTCAAATTGGATAGGTGACGACTCAGGAAGGATTGATTTCTTCTCAGAACTCGCACGATTTACTACCATCGGCCCGGTAGTTTATGACGGTCAAGATAGTATATCCGTTAATAATAATCAGTATATCTTTAAGGTAATGTTAGCTAATAACAGCTCAGTTACAACTGTGAATGCCATTAGAGCCAAGATATCCACATCTGATACGTGTGCAACGAGTTATAAAACATCAGAAGTCTTTTATAGGGATATCGCTGCTGGTGGAAACGCCACACCATTGTTCAAATTCACTGTAGATATTAATTCAATTTGTGCATCAACGGAAGAGCTACTTATTCCATTTGATATAGAGATCTCTAGTGAAAGATATGTTTACTGGACAGATAGTTTTGTATTGGTTGTGCCACCTGGTATTGGAATAGGAGTTGAGGATGAGATAACTGGATTACCAACAGAATATGCTCTATCTAATGCTTATCCCAACCCATTTAATCCTACAACTACAATAGAATATTCCCTCCCCCAGTCGGGAGATGTTTCATTGATAATTTATAACTTGACTGGACAGGAAGTAACTCGCCTCGTAAGCGAGGTTCAGCAGGCAGGCTATCATAAAGTCACCTGGGACGCATCAAACGTTGCCTCTGGTATCTATTTCTATCGTCTCCAATCCGGCGATTTCGTCCAGACGAGGAAGATGGTGCTACTGAAATAACAATGGAATTAGGACTTTTAAATGTTATTAGAATGAGGTTATAGAGTTGATATATATAGTCCAAGCGAGATTTAACCAAAGCAAATCTAAAGAGTTTTATCAGTTGCTTGCCGGTGGGAGTTTAGAAGATCAAGTGCCTGATGGTCCGGAAATTCTGGCCTCGATGGATAGAGCTACGATGGATTCGTCAGGTTTAGTTAGATGGACAGAATTATGTTATTGTTCTCCTCCTTTGAAACATGAACGAGCAACGGTTTATGATAAATATTTCTCTGATTTAGAAACCGAGGAGACAAAGAGTCATGAAACATTTGAAGGAGAATCATTCTTAAATCATCTTTCTAAGTTTTAATACTTTTGAAAATTAATAATGCATTACAGTTATTATACGCAAGCACTCCTTTTCAATCTGCCCTCTCAGGCTCAGCCCGGGCGAGCCTGTCCATTGTCCGGGAGTGTTTACTCAAACAGAACAGTCGCCTAGGCCATTAAAAATTAGGCGTTTAAAGTTTCTTCCGCTGTGATAATTGGGGTTTGAAAGTCCTTAAATTGTTAGCAGGTTCCTCTTTCGACGACTCTTTCACAGGAGCTGGAGGGGTAGACATCAACACTTCCAGCCTGAGCGAAAAGAGACATAAAATTATTTACAGTCTTTTCATCCGGCGCGTCAACAATTAGATAGAACGTATGTTCTCCATTAACTACCGCTTCTCCATGTATTTTTATCCCGTATTTACTTGCATTCTTTTCAGATAGCTCAGAGAGTAACATCGGCGCTATCTGAGGATCCATCGCTGGGCAAGATTCCGGGCTGTGTTCGTGCTTTACTACAAATAATGACATAGTATCATTAATCCTTTCTTCTTCACGCCTATCTACATTGAGACAGGTGATGGTTTTAATCCAAAAGAAATATAACACGATTTGGTAAGTAAGCAAATTCCCTGAGAAACTTGAAAAAATATTTACTAACCTACATAGATGCTGTTACGGAATATCAGGTCGTCGATTTCGTCCAGACGAGGAAGATGTTGCTGCTGAAATAGACAGAAAATTACTTAATATATTCCTATAGACACGTTGCGTCTTACGCAACTTAAGTCTATGTTATTAGTAAGGTTACTAACACGGTTCTTGACTATAATTAAATCATTCCATATCCTACGCCTGATAAGCGTGAGGTCAATGGTTCAACTCCAATTAGCCCCACAAAAAATTCCCCTCCTTGCTAAGGAGGGGATTTAGGGGTGGTTTGCAGTAAGATTGGCGGGTTAGTCCCAAACGGATTCCTTCGAAATAAACCCGCCCCTACAAACAATAAAATACGGGGAGCCGTAGCTCAACTGGGAGAGCGCCGCCCTTGCACGGCGCAGGAATCTATTCGATGAACGAAAGTTGTTCCCCTGTTCCATTCTTCAAATTAATCTCAGTATGGTCGGACATAATTTGAAGAATATTGTCAGGAGTAATTTCGACGGCGCCTCGCATTATGAGCTCTTTATTTCCATGAGCATTTTCGACTAACTCCGGTTTCAGAACATAAAGAGGAACACCATACTTCAAGGCAGATTTCCCGGAGGCAAAAGTACCGCTCATTTTGTTGTCACTGTCTTTATTAGGGCCCGATTGGATTACCACAACAGCGCTTGATAATCCTACAATAGTCTCATTTCTGATCATTGCATTCTGCGCGAACCATTTCACTTCAGGAGCAAACTGTGATAGGACCAACGTATTCTCGCTCCACTCCGGTATGTCGAGGAACTCTCTTTTTTGCCTGAATTCATATATGCCATGACTTAATACAATTGTGGTAGTTCCCCCGAATTCCAGCGCTGTTAAGTGAGCAATCGAGTCTACGCCTTTTGCATACCCCGACACAATATTGAATCCCTTTTGAGTCAATTTTCTTGTGATATCTCTCGCGTACTCATTTCCGGTGTCAGTGACATCTCTGGCTCCAATAATTGCCACGTTTTTTGCATTCAACAAATTTTTATCACCCAGGCAAAACAGTAAGGGTGGTGCGTTATCATTAAGCGTCTTTGCGAGTTGTTCGGGATACTCCTTCAGGTCCGGCGTAATAAGCCTGATTCCTTGCTTAATTAACCGTTCATAATCCAGGTAACAAACAGAGTCCTCAACATTTTTCCAGGCTTCGTAAAGGCTTTCGTTTACTCCAAGATTCATAAATTCTTCTTTTGAAAAATCCTCTAAATTAGTGATTCCGATATTTTGATCCCGGATCCCTCTGTATATCTTATTGATCGTCTTCGTTCCGAAACCTTCCACGCCGAAAATCTTATACCAGATGTATTCCGAATTGGATATCATTTCTTCTTCCGCGTTTTGGTTACTGTCAATACGTAGATGCTTCTGATATATTTTTCGTTATTCAGAGTTTTTGTTACCTCTCTCAAAGTTGCGCCCGACTGGTAAAGGTCATCGAACAGAAGGACGTTTTTCCCCACCCGGTCGGGTTCTATATCCGGGTTTACTTTGAACACTCCTCGCAATAATTTCTCTTTGGCTGCTTGTGTCTCCACCGACTTGAGTGTTTGGGTAATTTTAATCTTTTGGATATAATCGTGGAGGACATTTATACCTATTTTTTCTCCCAGGGCATTTGCCAATTCTGTAACGGGCTGAAATCTCCTATCCTCGTTCGACGGTGGAATCGGTATGATAGAGGATATGTTGGGAGCTGCCCGGCGATCCTGGAAAAACTCATACAGTTTAGCTGCGAGTGGCTGGATTTGACTTTTATCATTTTGATATTTCAACTTATGGAGCATTTGCCCGATCTCCGTGTATTCAGTATCAAATTCTCCTTCCGCAACATAACTGCTTGAAATAGTGTGCAAATCGAGCGCCCACCCGAATCTCCAATTTCCTTTTAGAACTTGAATCGGCAAACTATATCTCTTCAAGTCGATAGATATAAGTCATACGTAAATATATAATTGTGGCGGGGTAATAAAAACCATTATTAAGATAGCCGGCAGGTCATATCAAGCCGCTATATGTGCGATCATCCGGCAGCTGCCGGATAACCCGCTCATATAATTTCCATCAAAACTCGCAAAATAAATCTTGACAGGTAAGGGAGATGTAGGTATATTTTCTGATGCCCCAAAAAGTGAGTTGGGGGCCATGAGAGTGTTCTTTGACAATTGAGAAATCTGTTTTAAGGGTAGAACAAGTAGTAATAACTACGATTGATATGACTACAAAGAATTGTGGTCAAGCTACTAAGGGCGTACGGCGGATGCCTAGGCACCAAAAGGCGATGAAGGACGCGGCTAGCTGCGATAAGCCTCGGGGAGGAGCACACATCTTTAGATCCGGGGATTTCCGAATGGGGCAACCCCTTCCGAGTAATGTCGGAAGACTCACCGATGAATACATAGTCGGTGTAGAGCGAACTGGGAGAATTGAAACATCTTAGTAACCCAAGGAAGAGAAAATAAAAATGATTTCCCTAGTAGCGGCGAGCGAACGGGAAAGAGCCTAAACCAATATCATGTAAACCTGCAAGTGTTGTGGTATTGGGGTAGTGGGACTTTAATGGAGGTCTTTGCAGAGACCTCGAAGAGTAAAAAACCTTATAATTAGATGAATTGTTCTGGAAAGACAAACCGCAGCGGGTGATAGTCCCGTAATCGAAAATTGTAAGGCTCTTTGGTTAATGTTCCCGAGTATCACGGGACACGAGAAATCTTGTGAGAATCCACCAGGACCATCTGGAAAGGCTAAATACTCTTTGGTGACCGATAGTGAACTAGTACCGTGAGGGAAAGGCGAAAAGAACTCCTAGCGGAGAGTGAAATAGAACCTGAAACCGTATGCCTACAAGCGGTCGGAGCCGCCCCATTGTTTTTTAACAATGGGAGGTGACGGCGTGCCTTTTGCATAATGAGTCAGCGAGTTACTCCTATACTGCAAGGTTAAAGTTTAAAGACTGGAGCCGAAGCGAAAGCGAGTCCTAACCGGGCGAATTAGTAGTGTGGGGTAGACCCGAAACTGGGTGATCTATCCATGGCCAGGATGAAGTCTCGGTAAAACGAGATGGAGGTCCGAACCAGGGTCGGTTGAAAACGGCTTGGATGAGCTGTGGATCGGAGTGAAAGGCTAATCAAACCCAGCGATATCTGGTTCTCCTCGAAATGTCTTTAGGGACAGCCTCGTACGAAGTGTGACGGAGGTAGAGCACTGATTGGGCTAGGGCTCTCACAAGGGTACCGATTCCTATCAAACTACGAATGCCGTCTACATAATATACGGGAGTGAGGCTGCGGGGGATAAGCTCCGCAACCGAAAGGAAAAGAATCCAGACCGCCGGTTAAGGCCCCTAAATGTAAGTTAAGTGCGAAAGGATGTGTGATCGCAGAGACAGCTAGGATGTTGGCTTAGAAGCAGCCATCATTTAAAGAGTGCGTAACTGCTCACTAGTCAAGGGATCATGCGCCGATAATGTAACGGGACTAAACTTACTGCCGAAACTGCGGATCCATGTTAGGGAAATGGGAACCCACCGCGGAGTTCAAAGTGGAAAGCGGTCGCTTCGGTGACTGCCGGAAGCGGCGAACAAAACGGTGTTCAGTCCCGGCTCCTTTTGATGCATGGGTGGTAGAGGAGCGTTCCATTCACCATCGAAGGTATCCTGTGAGGGGTGCTGGAGGGGATGGAAGTGAGTATGCTGACATAAGTAGCGATAATTCCGGTTAAAATCCGGAACACCGTAAGCCTAAGGTTTCCTGAGTAAAGTTCGACTGCTCAGGGTTAGTCGGACCCTAAGCCGAGGCCGAAAGGCGTAGGCGATGGAGAACGGGTTAAATATTCCCGTACCACCAATAGTTTGTCTGAACTATGGGGTGACGCAGAAGTGAAAGATCAGCCCGGTGCTGAATGTCCGGGTTTAAGCAAGTAGGAGGGCTTGGCAGGCAAATCCACCGAGCCTCAACTCCGAGATGCGAATAGGAGCGCTTAGCGCACAAACTGATCCTAATCATGCTGCCAAGAAAAACCTCTTTGTTAGAACTATGGGTGACCGTACCGCAAACCGACACAGGTAGGCGAGGAGAGAATCCTCAGGTGCGCGGGAGAACCCTGGTTAAGGAACTCGGCAAAATGACTCCGTAACTTCGGGAGAAGGAGTACCCTTATTAGGTGATTCCCTTCGCGGGAGGAGCCGAAAAGGGTCGCAGAGAAACGGCCCGAGCGACTGTTTACTAAAAACACAGGTCTCTGCAAAGTCGCAAGACGAAATATAGAGACTGACACCTGCCCGGTGCTGGAAGGTTAAGGGGATTTGTCATCCTGACTTGTCAGGAGAAGCACTGAACCGAAGCCCCAGTAAACGGCGGCCGTAACTATAACGGTCCTAAGGTAGCGAAATTCCTTGTCGGGTAAGTTCCGACCTGCACGAATGGTGCAACGACTTGGGCGCTGTCTCGACCAGGGACCCGGCGAAATTGTAGTGCCGGTGAAGATGCCGGCTACCCACGACAGGACGGAAAGACCCCGTGAACCTTTACTACAACTTGGCATTGGACTTTAGCTTCATATGTGTAGGATAGGTGGGAGGCTTTGAAGCTTGTACGCCAGTATGAGTGGAGCCAACCTTGAAATACCACCCCTATGTTGTTGGAGCTCTAACCGGCAGCCGTGAATCCGGCGTCGGGACATTGTCTGGCGGGTAGTTTGACTGGGGCGGTCGCCTCCCAAAATGTAACGGAGGCGCTCAAAGGTTCCCTCAGTACGGTTGGTAACCGTGCGCAGAGTGCAAAGGCATAAGGGAGCTTGACTGCGACCCATACAGGGGGAGCAGGTGCGAAAGCAGGACTTAGTGATCCGGCGGTTGCGAATGGAAGCGCCGTCGCTCAACGGACAAAAGGTACTCCGGGGATAACAGGCTTATCTCCCCCAAGAGCTCATATCGACGGGGGGGTTTGGCACCTCGATGTCGGCTCGTCACATCCTGGGGCTGGAGAAGGTCCCAAGGGTTGGGCTGTTCGCCCATTAAAGTGGCACGCGAGCTGGGTTTAGAACGTCGTGAGACAGTTCGGTCCCTATCCGTCGTGGGCGTAGGACATTTGAGAGGAGCTGCTCCTAGTACGAGAGGACCGGAGTGGACGAACCTCTCGTGTACCAGTTGTGGTGTCAACTGCACCGCTGGGTAGCGATGTTCGGAAGGGATAAGCGCTGAATGCATATAAGCACGAAGCCCACCCCAAGATGAGATGTCCCTATCTGATTTATCAGATCTGAAGGCTTCCTGAAGATTACAGGATTGATAGGTCACAGGTGTAAGCCCCGTAAGGGGTTCAGCCGAGTGATACTAATTAGCCGTGAGGCTTGACCGCTTCTTTTTGGTTATATCAATCAACACTACTCCTACCCTTAAAACAGGTTTCTCGATTGTATAATTACGAATTAGGCGTTCCCGGTGACTATGGCGGAGGGGCCACACCTCTTCCCATTCCGAACAGAGTAGTTAAGCCCTCCAGCGCTGATGGTACTGCCCCGGCAGCGGGGTGGAAGAGTAGGTCGTCGCCGGGTCTTTATTTTGAAAAGCTCCACCGCAATGTGGGGCTTTTTTGTCTTGACTACTTATAAATCATTCGTGTATATTTTGACAGTGTGAAAAGTGCGGTTTAAACCGTCAAAATGTGATGAGGAACACATAAATTTGGAACTTTTATGGTAATTGATAAGTCTCACTGCTGTTAGCGAATGAAATTTCTACATTATGCGTAAAGATAGTAGTTACTCAGCATAGCAAAAAGGAGCGCTCATGAAATTAGATACAAATTTTATTAAGGTTGTTTTAATTACCTGGATATTAGTGCTTAACAGCTCCATTTCTTCCGGTCAGACAATCACTGTCAGTGAAATAGTCTCACCGGATAACATTGTGATATTCTATATCGGAGATTTCAGCTTTGATGATGCGTCAAGCAATCCTCTAATTTTTCAATACAGGATCACTGCTGATCAATATCCTCAAAAAGTTAAGATGCAATTGACGATGAATGCAACCGTGCCAAGCCTGGGATTAAACAATGAAGAAATTTTATATGCGGAAACGAACGCATTCGATATCAAAGCCCCCATTACCATCAGCAATAGAGTCATTGACTCCGGTACGAAAAAGATTTTCGATGAAATTGGAAACGAAGTTCCTTTCAGTGTGCCGATTACAAGGGAACCGGATGCCGCTACTCAGGATGACCTTATAGAAGCCGTTACCCAAGGGGGGAAACTACCGGCAGGAGTTTATACTTTCAGTTTAGAGATTCTTTCTCTCAGTGGCGCCACAGTTAATTATACCTTTGAAAATCCGAAGATCATGGAGATATCGAATCCTACGACTTTGGATCTCGTGAGTCCGGGTAGTTATTTAGAAGACGAAGTGGAAGTTTTTACACTTTTCCCCATATTTCAATGGGAATCAACAGGTTGCGAGTATTTCATCCGTGTAAGCGAGTATGATGCCGCAGTGCACTCTTCCGTTGAAGAAGCGCTAAACGACGTTTCGAATTTACCATTTCCGGACGACGGCGGCTACTATGGTGGTGATGACGGAGAAGGATTACAATCCACATCGCTGCAATATCCCCTATCAGGCGCCAAGCTCTTGGAATTTGGAAAAACATATGTCTGGTCGGTTAAAAAGGTATGTGTCACTACCGCCGGAGATGAGGAACGCAACAGTGACATATTTGCATTTAAAATTCCTGATATTAGCGGTGAAGATGAGGATACGGATGGAACAGGAGGAGTGATTACGGATCCCGTAATATCATCTCTTCAAACGCTCCTCGGTGATGTATTCGATGCTTTGTTTACAGGTGAGGGAGAATTAGCTGGTTATACGGAGGTTGCCAATATATTGCTTAACGGAGAAACAGCGACAGCTGAAGTCCTCAGGGAACTCGCCGAGCGCTATCTTAGCGGTGAAGTCACTGCAATTCAATTTGAAATTCAATAGATATGACACCGTTAAGGAGAAAGTTATGAAAACATCTTATTATAAATATTTACTGATTCCGATTATAACACTGATTTTCAGCGTTGCCGTCTATGGACAGAGTAATACAAACATGGGAATAGCCGTTACGGCGAAACTTATGGGCAGTACTGAGCTCAAAGTCAGCGGAGGAGAGTATAAACCTGACCTCAAGCGCGGCAAACAGCTGAACGACAGAGATTGGGTCAGAACCAACAGTGACGGGTATTTAGCCCTCATGTTCCTTGATGACAAATCACTGTTAAAGCTTAGGGAAAATTCGGAGTTAGAGATCCAAGCCGTGAAATCAAGCACCGGTTTGGATAAATCTATTCTAATGAGTTTTGGGAAGGTGAAGGCGGAAATATCTCCTCAGAGCAGCGGAGAATTCACTATAACCACACCGACATCCGTAGCATCGGTGAAAGGAACGATCTTCTGGATAATTGTGACACTGGAAGGTGATCAAATTGTGGGGATCGAGGGTACGGTGATCGTAACAAACAAGGAAAGCGGGGAGACGGTGACCGTCGGAGTTGGACAAACAGCGACCTCATCCTCAGACGGAACGATAGTAGTAGCGCCGACGCCGGAAGGCGGAGTACCGGACGATCCGGGCGAAACGGACGAAGGCAATCAGATCCGGATCAGACTTGAGAATGCGGATGGTGATTCTAAAGAATTAATTATAAACTACTGATTCATACATAGATTTAATTAATATATTTTCGGGGTAGTTGTAAATTTCTCAACTACCCCGAAAAACTAATTAGTTCAGGGAGATGCAATGTCCATAGGATTAAGACGCCATGTATTAATGGTTTTATTGATGTTATCATTTCCAACCTTATCATTCGCTCAGGGCAAGCTGCTGCACGCGCCGCCGGCGGGTGTTGTGATTGGGAATGAGGTTGAAATTATTACATCTGTAGATAACCCCACGATTCGGGTATTAGAAATTAATCTTTTATACAGGCAGAGAGGGTTCGAATCCTATAATGAGATCAGCATGATCGAGTCATCCGGATTATGGTCGGTAACCATTCCGGCAATTGAAGTCACAGACGCGGGAGTTGAGTATCTTATTATTGCTGATTTAGAGGGGGGTGGACAAATCGCATTCCCGGAAGCAAATCCCTATGAACAACCCATGTTTTTAGCCACGTTAATCGAAAAAACAGCTGAAATAGAGGAAGTAGCCGGGGCGCAGGGAGCCGTTGAAGGAGCAAATATGATCGTGTTAAGCCCTGAGCCTAATTCAAGAACGAGGGCTAACGAAGTGTTAATCGCTGTCTCGCTATTCTACATGGAAAACCTCGATATATCATCCGTATCTATTTTCCTTAACGGAATAGACGTCACTGACAAAAGCATCTTATCCGACGAACTGATTACATATGCGCCGGATAATCTCGAACCGGGCATCAAAACGGTTATTATCGAATCGGCTGATATTTCCGGTGAGCCGCTAAAGCCACTGCAGTGGGACTTTACCGTAGCGAGAGAGGGCGAAAGAGTAGCAAGTAAATTTAAAATAAACGGCAGGGGTTTTGTCGACACAAGAAGCGATAAGATACAAGGGAAAACGGATGACATATTGACCTCCCGTGTGTCGGTCAGGGGAAGTTATGATTTTGTTAATTTCAATGGATCAGGCTATATAACCTCGAAGGAAGATAAGCTCCTTCAGCCTAAAAACAGGTTTATGTTCGGAATGAAAACCAACTGGCTCGAAGTTAAATTCGGTGATATAAATCCGAATCTGACACCTCTCACGATATACGGTAAGAGAATCCGCGGGGCGGAAAGTAAACTTGAACTCGGGTTTTTCAATCTGCACACTGTATTCGGGCAACTTGAAAGAGAAATACCTGCAGAGATATCAGCGATCACCGAAAGTTTTATAGATGCGGATTCCAGCGAATCATATACAAGCGGAGAAATATTTACCGATACTAATAAAAGCGGTTCATGGGAAGCGGTAGGTGACGTAATCAGGAGTGGCACGTATCAAAGAAATCTCTTCGCCATCAGGCCAAGTTTCGGTCCGAACAGAAGAGTCCAATGGGGATTCACGTTTGCCCGTGCACGGAATCTGGATCGTATTGAAACAAATCTCCCACTTGGCGGCATTGCCAACTCGAGGAGGCGTACGAGGTTCGACTACGTATTTGAAACGGCAACAGGTGAGGATTCGGTGTTTGTGGACCTGGGGAAAACACCCCAGGACAACATGATAATAGGCAGCGACCTATTTATCGGGTTCAACAACAACAGAATAATTTTTAATGGAGAGGTGGCGTTCAGTCTTTTAGCGAGAGATATAACCGACGGTCCGTTTACGAAGCTGGGACTTGATACCCTGTTGGATGAAAACCAGGGTTTCGGATATAGGGACGATGAACCTTTTGACGATTACGGTTTAGATGGTCTTCCGAACACAGGTGATACGGGAGAGGGTGACGGCGAATACCAGGTCGGCGAACCATTTATTGACGCAAATAAGGATGGAATACGTACCCGGAAAGACAAACCTGACGATAAGATAGGTTCTACGAAGATTCTGATCGATCCGGCTAATTTAAAACGTTTTTTTATTCTCAACCAATCGGTTATTCCACTTGATCCCAGAGGACTTAATTCGCTTTCATACAATGCGGGCTTTAAGTTTAGTTTTTTCAAACAGTTCATCCGGGCAAATTATCGCTATGTCGGAGCCGAATATAACTCCCTGGCAAATCCTTTTATACGGAAGGATTTCAAAGGCTTTAAGGTTTCCGACAGAATCAGGTTAATGAACAACAAGCTGATAGTAAACCTGAGATTCGAAAGATTAGAAAATAACCTGGCTGATAACAAAGAGACCACCACGGTAACAACATCTTTTGACGGCGGACTGTCGATCTATCCCGGAAGGGACATGCCCCGCATAAGCCTGAACGTACGGAATTATGTTCGTGATAACGGATTGGATGAGATAACAAGAGATACGCTAATTACTGAGACTGACACGACGATTACTACCCAAATTAACGAAAGAGACCTACGTGAGCAGAACTCTACGGTCACCTCCACCTTCTCTATCGGATATGACTTAAATGCGTTTGGCTACAAACACAGTATCAACCTTAACGTAGCGAATTCGGAGAGAACAGACGACTTCAGGGAGACCCGTGATTCGTCGTATGTTATATCCGAAAACAGTTCTACCTCGTTATCAATTGTTGTAAACACACGGTACGATATCCCGTTCAAGAGCCAGCTGCAGTTTTTGACGAATAAGAATCAATCCGCCGGAGCAGCTGAATTCACATACACGGTCTTCGGTTTCGGGGGTGAATACCTGATGCTGGACAAGAAATTGACTTTATTAGGCAACCTCAAGCGTTCAACAACGTCCGGTGGAGTTGAATTCACTGAGAACAGGCTTAGCTTCGGGGCGAGATATAAGATAACCGATAAACAATCTATACTCGCGAATGCGGATTACTCCATACGAAATCAGAAAGCGGTTGGAAGCAAGCTTGCTAAAACGTTTAACGATTATATAATCAGGGCGAGATACTCTATATCGTTTTAGTTGACCTAAATCGTCTGATACCTTAATTTTGTGTAGTTTCCTGAAGGTGGAAACGTAGATCAGTTTCATAAGGAATAAACAGGCGATATAATTGACTCTTCCCAAGATAGAAACCAAAAAACTCTTAGTCGGCTTGGTCATAACAGTGACCGGTCTTCTAATTGTTCTGGCGATGCGTTATGCCGGCACTCTTGAAGTAGCTGAATTAACGTTAATCGATTTTAGATTTCTGACCCGCGGGCCGCTTTCCGGAATAACTGCATCCGACCCGATTCCCAAGGACAGCTTAGATGTAGTTATCGTATCCCTTGATGACGAATCGTGGAGATTAATCCCGCATCAATATCCGTATCCGAGAGAATTTTGGGCAAGGGTAGTCAATAATCTCACGAGAGCAGGCGCGTCTGTCATCGTCTTTGATATTGAGTTCGATTCGGAAGACAGCAAATCCGCATACGGCGATTCGTTGTTTGCATTAGCGATAAGGAACGCAACCGCTAAAGGAAGCCATGTCGTCCTTGCCGCTAAGTATATAATCGAAAAAACAAGAATACCTCCTGATTATGTGGCATATCCGATTGACAAATTGCTCGAAGCCGGCGCTGAAACAGGTCTTGTCGGAGAAGTTAAAGATCAAGACGGCGTAACGAGAAAAGGTATGATATTTTCCAAGGTCTCTAACGATTCGACGTTGTATCTCTCTCTGCCGCTGAAAGCGATAAAGGACTATTTGAATATTCCCGATGATGAACGACTCGTACCCACAGCAGAGGGACTAAAATACGGTGATTTACTTATTCGAAGTCAGGGTAATACCAATACTTTCCTGGTCAATTATTACGGTCCGCCGTCAAATGCCGGACCCATCCCTCCTTATGGTCCCTGGAAGACATTTAACAGGTACCCGGTATCGGGAGTGGTGGACGATGAGGAATTTACTCTGAAGGATCCAACCGAAGACACCGATTGGATGGGACTTTTTTACGAGGACGGATTTATGGCTTCGATTGGAATGGGTCAGGAGAGTCCGTTCAGAGATAAGATAGTGATAATCGGGGTTGCTGTCGAGACCGTTTTGGATTTGAAAGAAACACCATTCTTTAATTATGCGGGCGTTCAGCAGCTCATGCCCGGTATGGAGACTCACGCGCATGCAATTCAGACGATTCTCGACGCCAACTACATCAAGGAATTGGGATTCGGAACGGAGTTGATCTGGCTGGTAATTCTGAGTATTGTTTCTTATGGCTTTTTAATGTGGCTGGGTCCCGTATTCGGAGGGATAGTTTTATTTTTCATAGCGCTGCTTTACGCGGATATCAGCATCGGATTGTTTTTCAGGGATTATCTGTGGATATTAAAAAATATGCTCGATCTGTTCCTGACGGATAGTTTTTTGGAAACATTAGGGAATCCGCAAGTTATAGGCATACCCGCATTCGGTAAATCGGTGTTGGTACCTGTTGTAACTCCTCTATTGGGTCTCCTGCTTACCTACGGCGGAAATATACTGTACCAGTTCGTGATAGAGCAGAGAGAAAAACGTAAGATAAATAATATGTTCTCCACGTATGTAAGCCCTAAAGTGCTGGAGCATTTGCAGGAAAACCCGGACGCCTTCGGTCTCTCAGGTCAGACAATGTCGGCTACCATGTTCTTTTCCGACGTTGAGAGCTTCACTTCGATAAGTGAAAATTTATCCGCAGAAGACCTTGCTATTGTTTTAAACCGTTATCTCTCACCCATGACGGAGATTCTGATGTCGTATGACGGTTATGTTGATAAATACGAAGGCGATGCGATAATGTGCGATTTCGGCGTTCCCATGCCCGATCCGGATCACGCGTGGAAAGCGTGTTTCTCGGCGCTTGATCAGCAAGCGAATCTCGACACACTGCGAGAGGAGATTAAGGACGAATTTAACGTCAATATAAAAGTACGGATGGGCATAAACTCCGGGGATGTCAGCGCTGGGAATATGGGTTCCGCACAAAGATTTCAATATACCGTAATGGGGGATGCGGTAAATCAGGCATCGAGATTCGAGGGAGCAAATAAGCAATATGGTTCGAAAATTATGATTGGTCAATCCACCTACGACCTTACAAAAGATAAGATCGAGGTTCGACCTCTTGATAAATTGGTAGTAAAAGGAAAAGTAATTCCGATTGACGTCTATGAGCTCTTAGCGAGAAAAGGTGAATTGTCCGAAGACATGAAAAAATTAAGAGATCTTTTTGAAAAAGGCATTAATCTTTACTGGAACAGAGAATGGGACGAAGCATTAAAAAACTTTAAAATGGGTCTGGACATCATCAAAGATGACGGTCCTTCCCTTACTTATATCGATAGGTGTAAAGTGTTTAAGGAATCACCTCCGCCGGATGACTGGCAGGGCGAATACGTAATGACAACGAAGTAAACCACCTCAAGAGTTATTCATTATATTGATTTAATCGCTACAATTTATATATAACACCGGGCAGAGTCATTGAAAATGGTTGACTGATGACGAATATTTGCATACTTTTATAAGCTTGTTATAGCTTAAACGAAAAGAAAGAGATAGATGGTACGCGGAAAAATATTGTGGGCGGACGATGAGATAGATTTGCTCCAACCTCACATTATGTATCTCAAAGAAAGGGGATACGAGGTTACGGGGGTAACCAACGGCGACGATGCTATATCACATGTAGGGGAGGAAAATTTCGATATCGTTCTACTGGATCAGATGATGAGCGGCAGAGACGGATTATCAACATTGGAAGAACTGAAAAAGATCTCACCCGGACTCCCGGTAATCATGATAACTAAACATGAAGAAGAACATATAATGGAAGAGGCAATAGCAGGGAAGATAGCCGATTACCTGACCAAGCCTGTCAATCCGAGTCAGATTTTACTCGCATGCAAAAAGATATTGGAAAGGAACAGAATCTCATCGGAAAAGATGTCAAGAGATCACGTAAGGGAATTCCGCGCAATAGGCGATATGATGGACGAAAATCCTTCGGTAGATGACTGGATCGACATCCACGTGAAGCTATCGGAAATGGAAGTTGAACTCGATGAATTTCAGGATGCAAATCTTTCCGGTATGCTCTCTGAACTTAGAAGGGAATGCAATAAACTTTTTGCAAGTTTCGTGATAGAGAACTACTCCGATTGGGTCAGTGAAGAAAGAACCGGCAGCCCAACGCTTTCATTGGACCTGTTTTCGAAATACATATACCCCCTGTTAAAAGAGGGAAAAGAGACTGTATTCCTCATCATAGATTGTATGAGGACGGACCAATGGTTTTCGATTGAAAAGCATATCTACGATTATTTCAACATCTCCAAAGAATATTGTTATTCGATTTTACCGACCGCAACGCCGTTTTCGAGAAACGCTATATTCAGCGGGTTGTTTCCGAGGGAGCTGTCGGACAAATACGAGAAGGTTTGGAAGAGTGCATGGGACGATGAACAATCGATGAACCGCCACGAGGAAATGTATCTTGGGGATCAGCTCAAGAGGCTGAATATTGACCTCAAGCCTGCTGCGAAATATTCAAAGATCCTTACAGCGAGGGATGGAAAGGCGATAGAAAAACAGATTCCTACGTACGGTGGAGTACCGTTGATATGTCTGGTTGTAAATTTTGTCGATATCCTGACTCATACGAGGTCGGAGTCGGAAGTACTGAAGGAGATCGCTCCGGATGAATCCGGGTTCAGGGCGCTCACGCGTTCCTGGTTTGAAAATTCCTGGTTATTCGAGGTGCTTAAGACATTCTCGCAGATGGGCAAAACGGTTGTGCTTACTACCGATCATGGTAGTATCAGGGTTAAAAGGGGAACACAGGCAATAGGAGACAAAGAGACTTCGACGGGACTGAGGTATAAATACGGAAGAAGCCTGAAGTGTGATCCGAAGGAGGCATATATGTTAAGCGATCCTTCTGAATGGAATCTTCCGTCATATGGTGCTAACACGAATTTCATATTTACAAAAAGCGATTATTTGTTCCTTTATCCGACCAACTATAATAAATACTTTAATATCTATAGAGACACTTTCCAGCACGGTGGTATATCGCTTGAAGAGATGATTTTACCCGTAGTGACGTTAACGGCGAAGTGATGAATGTTGACATTAAAAGTAAAGGGGTGATAAACACCATCCGTACGATGAGCCCTGAAGAGACACACGGAGAAGGGAAAAATCTCGCTTCGATGCTGAACAGCGGCGACATCGTCGCTCTGACAGGCGAACTCGGCGCGGGTAAGACCGTTTTCACACAGGGAATCTGCGACGGGTTGAAAGTTTCAGATTCTGTTATAAGCCCGACGTTTACAATTTTGAACGAATATGAGGGAAAGCTGCCGGTATTCCATTTTGATGCGTACAGGTTATCCGGTCCGGACGATATTCTTGCAACCGGGTTCGGGGATTATCTGTTACGGGAAGGAGTCTGCATAATAGAATGGGCGGAAAAAGTAAAAGAAGTCATCCCCGTAGGTGCTATATGGGTTTACATTAATCAGGAGCAGGCAGCCGAAAATCTGAGAGAATTGAAAATTCACCTCCCGGAAAAAGTGATTGATTGATGCTGCTGGCTATTGACACAGCTTCGTTATTTTGCAGCGCTGCCGTTATTGATAATGGATCGATATTGTCTTCAACTATGGAGAAAGCTGATAAAGGCAGTTCGACCCCGCTTTCGACCGTAGTTGAATATGTGATTCAAAAAGCGGATATAGATTTGTCTAATCTTGAAGGTATAGGGATCTCTATCGGCCCCGGATCACTCACAGGGCTGAGAGTAGGGCTTGCTTTTGCAAAGGGGCTGTGCACTGCCTATTCCCTGAAGATAGCAGCGGTCCCCACCCTAACCGCTGCCGCCCGAACGGTTAAGGAGGAAGGAGTAATTATTCAGCCAGTGATTCGAGCAAAGAAGGGGTATCTGCATACGGCTCTGTATAAAATGAAATCAGACCGCTATGTAGAGCTCGAATCTCATAAAATAATACCCGAATCCTCGCTCGGTTCAGTGATATCTGAGCGAACGATTCTCGTTGGGGACAGCCACAAATCTAAAGACGCTCAACCATTAGCGGATTTGTATGAAACTCTCGATGAAGGAAAATCAGCTCCCATAGCTGAAGGCGTTGCGGAAATAGGAGAAATGATGCTGTCCAACGATGAGGTTTCCGAATTAGCGAATCTTGAACCTGATTATAAAATGCAATTTAAGGCTCTGAAATGGAATCAGGAACAGATATCAGTATGATGTCAGTGAGGAAGAATGACCTCCCATGGGTTCAGGATGTCGAAAACAAATGTTTTTCTGATCCGTGGGAAATCGATCATTTTCAATCGGAGTTTGAATATTGAACTGGTTTAAAAGAGTGCAAAAAGGGCTTCGAACTTCTCAAAAGCGGGAGATGCCGGACAATCTCTGGATCAAGTGCAAAGGCTGCGGGGAGATACTGTTCAAAAAGGAACTTGAAAAGGATCTCCATATATGTCCTAAATGTGGATATCACTTCAGGCTGGGGAGTAATTCTTATATACCGATCTTAGCGGATGATAACAGCTATTCCGAATTGTTTGCTAATCTTACTTCAACTGACCCGCTCGATTTTAAAACTAATAAAAAATATTCTGACCAGTTGAAAGAAGCCAGGAAGAGAACAGGACTGAAGGAAGCATGTCGAATAGGACATGCGAGAATAGACGGTTATCCCGTGATTTTGGGCGCTATGGATTTCGGATTTATAGGCGGCAGCATGGGCTCCGTAGTCGGCGAAAAAGTATCCCGTGGGATAGATGCCGCGCGTGATAATAACTGTCCGCTGGTACTTGTGAGCAGTTCGGGAGGAGCGAGAATGCAGGAGGGCGTACTCTCGCTGATGCAGATGGCGAAAACGAGCTCAAAATTGAGTCTTATTTCGGAGGAGGGACCGCTATTCATTTCGATTCTTACCGACCCGACAACAGGCGGAGTCACGGCGAGTTTTGGCATGCTCGGAGACGTAATAATCGCTGAACCGGGTGCGCTTGTGGGGTTCGCCGGACCGCGTGTCATTAAGCAGACCATAGGTCAGGATTTGCCGGAAGGATTTCAAAGATCGGAATTTCTTCTTGAAAAGGGTTTTGTCGATATGATAGTCGAGCGTTCAAAGATGAAATCGGAGGTATCAAAGCTGATAAGATTTTTCAACAATGACTAAAATACTTCTTACTAACGACGATGGCATAAACGCTCCCGGGATTTCCGCCCTGTTTGAATCGATTGAACCGCTGGGTGATATTACCGTTGTGGCTCCGGATACCGAGAGAAGCGCCGTCGGGCATGCTATAACCCTGTCCGATCCGTTGAGAGTCGAAAAAGTTAATAAAAGGGGGAAGTTTTTCGGTTACGCGGTAAGCGGAACACCGGCAGATTGTGTAAAAATCGCCGTTTGGGCGCTGCTGGAAGAAAAACCCGATATCGTTGTATCCGGCATTAATTTAGGAAACAACACAGGTATCAGCATTATATATTCAGGAACGGTGAGCGCGGCTACCGAGGGCATGATTCTCGAGATTCCGTCAATAGCGATATCGTTAGCCGCATACAAAAAACCGGATTTTTCGTACGCTGCAAAATTCGCGAAAAAACTGGTCAACTTGGTTCTCAAAAACGGATTGCCCGTAAGAACACTCCTCAACGTCAACGTACCGAACGTCCCTGAATCGGAGATCAAAGGTGTCAGGATAACCCGGCAGGGAAAAGCAGTTTACCGTGAATATTTCGACGAGAGAAAGGACCCATGGGGTAGGTCATATTACTGGATGGCAGGTGAAAAGGTTAGAATAAAGGAAGATGACTCAGTCGACGATTCGGCATTGGACAACAACATGGTTTCGGTTACTCCAATCCAATTTGACCTTACGGACTATTCAAACCTTGAGTTGTTAGAAAGTTGGAAGATATCAAAATGAACGGGCATGACAGAGTGCTGATCCTTGATTTCGGTTCGCAATACACTCAGCTGATCGCGAGAAAAATCAGAGAAAACGGAGTATATTCGGAGATCCTTCCCTTTGATACTTCGATAGAGGAAATAGAACGGAAAAATCCGAAGGCATTGATTCTTTCCGGAGGACCTTCGAGTGTCTATGATGATGATGCGCCGGTAGCTCCACCTGAAATAATGGATATGGGCATTCCGGTGCTTGGCATCTGCTACGGAATGCAGTTGATAAGTCAACACTTCGGTGGAGAGATAAGGCATGCGGATAAACGTGAATACGGACGATCGTCGCTGACCATTAAAAAGGATAACCTTCTTTTTCATGGATTCAACGGCAGCTCTACCGTCTGGATGAGTCATGGAGATAAGATAGAAAAACTTCCGGACAGGTTTGAGGTGCTTGGTTCTTCCGAGAACTCCGAATTCGCCGCCATAAAACACAGGGATAAAGAAATCTATGGACTTCAATTTCATCCCGAGGTCAAACACACCGAGCACGGGAATCAGATATTGGATAACTTCGTTCGGAAAGTCAGCGGAATATCCGGTGATTGGACGTTTGCAGCATTTATAGACAGCTCTATAAAAGAAGTGAGAAAAAAGGTGGGTGATGATCGTGTTTTATGCGCTGTGAGCGGCGGCGTGGATTCAACCGTGATGGCAGTCTTGCTGGAAAAAGCCTTAGGAGAGAGGCTCACCTGTGTTTTTATTGATACCGGGCTTTTGAGACTTAACGAAGCTGTCGCCACGATGGATATGTTTAATCGAATTTTGAAAGTGAACGTCAAGTTTTACGATAGGAGCGAGAATTTTATCTCCGCTCTCTCCGGTATCACTGAACCCGAAACAAAACGGAAGCTGATCGGAGGAACGTTTATCGATGTCTTTAGTGATATAGCCGATGACCTCGGTGAGCATAAATATCTGGCTCAGGGCACTCTATATCCCGACGTCATCGAGAGTAGGTCGGTAAGGGGTCCCTCGGAGACGATAAAATCACATCACAACGTCGGCGGCTTGCCGGAGGAGATGAATTTCGAACTGATCGAACCTCTGAAGGAATTATTTAAGGATGAAGTCAGGAAGATCGGTAAAGAATTGGGACTGAAAGAGGACGTAATAGGCAGACATCCGTTTCCCGGACCGGGATTAGCCGTCCGTTGTCCGGGTGAGGTGACCCCGAGTAAGTTGGAGATTCTGAGGCTAAGCGACGATATCTTTATTAAGCAACTCCATGAATCCGGCTACTATGACAAGGTGTGGCAGGCGTTTACGGTATTGTTACCCGTCAAAAGCGTGGGGGTCATGGGTGATAAAAGAACTTACTCCAACGTAATAGCCCTCAGGGCCGTTACAAGCGTCGACGGGATGACGGCTGATTGGGGGCGTTTACCCCATGAGCTTCTTGGAAAGATATCTGATAAGATCATAAACGAGGTTGATGGAGTAAACAGGGTAGTTTATGACATAAGCTCCAAACCTCCCGCCACAATAGAATGGGAATAAGGGGGAAATAATGTGCGGCATCGTCGGTTTCGTAGGTAATAAAAATGGGGTACCAATGGTGCTTAACGGTTTACGCAGGCTTGAATATCGCGGGTATGATTCCGCAGGCATAGTCGTTCAATCGAACGGTAAACTGACCATATCGAAACACAAAGGGAAGATTGAAAATCTGGACCGCGCTGTGGCTAAAAGCGGTATTTTGGGCTCAGTTGTTATAGGACACACAAGATGGGCGACTCATGGAGTTCCGAACAAACTTAACGCACATCCGCACTTGAGTTCCGACGGAACCATCGCACTGGTTCATAACGGGATAATAGAAAATTACGTCTCGCTAAGAAAATTTCTGACGGATAAAAAAATCAGGTTCAAGACAGAAACCGACACCGAAGTTCTTGTCAACCTCATAGAATATTTTTTTAAAGGGAATTTGGAAGAAGCGGTGGCAAAAGCGGTATCAAAAGTGATCGGCGCTTATGCGATTGCGGTTATGTCGAGCGATAATCCCGGTAAGATAGTTGCCACGAGGCATGGACCCCCGCTAATAGTGGGACTATCGGGTGAGGAATATTATGTAGCTTCTGACGTCGCCGCACTGCTCGAATTCACCAAGGAAGTGATTTATCTTGATGACGGCGATATAGCGATTATCACCGACAAAGGGGTTAAAACGATTGACAGCGAAAATCTGCCCGTAGATAAAGAGGTGAAACAGATAATTTGGGATTTAGGTAAGATCGAAAAGGGCGGTTATGAGCATTTCATGCTGAAGGAAATACACGAACAGTGTGAGACGCTGCGCGACGCCATCAGGGGGAGGTTGGATTGGGCAAATGGAAGCGCCAAGCTCGGGGGCTTACGCGATTTTCTCCAGAAAATTCAGTCCGCTTCGCAGTTCTACCTGACAGCATGCGGAACTTCCTACCACGCAGCTATGATAGGAGAAAGCTTAATCGAACATTTCGCCGGAATTCCGGTAGAGGTCGAGTATGCTTCCGAGTTCAGGTATAAAGATCCTATCATAGATAAGGACACCGTGGTGTTGGTCGTAAGTCAATCCGGTGAGACAGCGGATACTCTCGCAGCCATGAGAATGGCAAAGAAAAAGGGAGCAACCGTGCTGGGAATCTGCAACGTAGTGGGAAGCAGTATAGCGCGTGAAACGGATGGTGGAGTTTATATACATGCCGGACCGGAGATTGGCGTTGCATCTACAAAAGCGTTTACATCGCAGGTAGCGGTGTTCATACTGCTCGCACAGGCGTTGGGGAGGAGAGCCGGAATAAGTATCGCTGAAGGGAAGAAGTTTGTAAAAGAGATAAGCAAGCTTCCCGAACTTGCTCAAAAGGCGCTTGACGCCTCCGGACAGATAAAAAAGATCGCCCGCAAATTCAAACACGCGGAAAACTTTCTCTATCTCGGCAGGGGGTTCAATTATCCGGTTGCTCTTGAAGGGGCGCTGAAATTAAAGGAGATCTCCTACATTCATGCTGAAGGTTATCCGGCGGCGGAGATCAAACACGGACCTATTGCTCTCATAGATGAGAAGATGCCGGTCGTTGTGATTGCGCCTCAGGATAGAACCTACGATAAAGTGATCAGTAACATTGAGCAGGTAAAAGCGAGGAAAGGCTCAATTATTGCCATAGCCACAGAAGGTGACGAGGCAATTAAGAATATCGCCGACTGGGTAATTCCCATACCGAAAGTAGCGAGCTATCTCCTTCCGATCGTTACGGTTATTCCCCTTCAATTGCTGGCTTATCACATTGCCGTACTGAGGAATTGCAACGTCGATCAACCGCGGAATTTAGCAAAAAGTGTGACGGTTGAATGAACTATAAGAATAAGATAATTTATTTTTCAGGGGTTCTGATTGCCTTCTCCTTTGCGTATCTGAGTCTGTCTGCTCAAAGCGGGATAGATGAGATCGTTCTTGAAAATCAATCCCAAAAGGGAGTCGAGGAGTATAAACATGGAAACTACGAACAGGCGTTGAATATATTCGAGAACCTCTTTCGAATCAGGTATGAATATCCGAGTAAGGATATAGTTCATCTCATGTACGGAAAAACGCTGTACAAATTAGCGAGATATGAGCAGGCGAAAAAAGTTCAAAAAGATTTCCTGTTAATGTATCCCGACAACAGTCTCACGGACTATGCGCGGCATAATTTAGGTGAAATTTATTACCGGTTAGGTGAGTTCCCTAAAGCGACTCGCGAGTTTCTCAGTGTTGCGGTAAACGCTAAAAGCGCGCCCTTACAGTCGAAGGGCTTGACTCTCGCCGGATATATTTTGGAGAACAAGGTAACTCTTGATGATATTCGAAAGCAAAGGAACGAGACTTTAAACGTTATAGAAAAGTCATTTCTTACGCTCAAACTATCCGAAAATCTTTACTTGAGAGGCGCCGGCGATCTGGCGAAAAAAGAAGCGAAATCTTTTTTATCAGAATTCAGGAACCCGCCGTTCAAGGAGGAGATAAAAAGAATAAGCAAGGGGAAATTCCGTGAAACTGAGGGTGCGGTCAATATCGGCGTGCTGCTGCCTCTCACAGGAGAATATGCGGAAAATGGTCTGAATCTACTCAGGGGAATCAAAACTGCTTTTAATGAACAACCTGAAGAAGTGAAGAAAAAAGTAAAGCTTACCATAATCGACAACGAATCGGATCAGGTTAAAACCGTCGAGTTGATGTTAAAACTTTCAAACGATCCATCGATCCTTGCCGTAATCGGGCCTATGATGTCCGATAATGCTACTGCTGCTTCGGCGATTGCAAACAGCAGAAACTTACCGATGATTTCTCCAACAGCAACAAAGGATGGAATAGCCGGGCTCGGGTTCTACTCGTTCCAATCAAATTCCGACCTGACCGTAAAGGGGAGGTCTCTTGCCAAATATGCCATCGACTCTCTTTCTCTGCGGAGAATCGCAATTTTATCTCCCGCTAATGATTATGGGAAACAGATGACGGATAGTTTTGCCCTGGAAATTGATGCATTAGGGGGCGAAATAGTTGCCCAAAGCTGGTATTACGGTGAGCCGAAAAATCTCAGGCTTCAGTTCAATGAGTTCAGAAGGATAGGCTTTCGCATTCAGGAGGAGCTCTATCCAACAGAGGAGCCTCCCGACTCATTTGATATATTAACCGACACCACTTTAACAGATTCGGTCAAGATGGAAATGCTGACAGCGCTGTCCAGACCGATGGAGGAAATCGACTCGGGAAAAGTGGTTTTGGACGTTATTGACGGTTTTTACTTACCTATCGAGTTCGGCGAGATAAAATACATCGCACCTCAGTTCGCTTTCTGGAATTTTAAGACCCAGATACTCGGCGGTCAGAACTGGTATGATGAGGAAATTCTAATGGACAAGGCAATTGCGCGGTACTTGGACGGAGCGATCTTCTCATCTGATATTTATCGAGGTGTTGATAACGAGGCTCTCGAGGAGCTCAGGAAAAAATATCAGGAAACGTTCGGGGAAGACCCTTACCGGACTGACATATTCGGCTACGATTGTCTAAATTTGGTGTTACGCTTGATAAAAGATAATGTCCGGACACGGGAGCTGTTTATACGGCGGTTGAATAGGATAAATGATTTCAATGGCGTAGCCGGTCTGATTGATTTTACAGGGGAATCGCAGCGCGTTAACAATTCTGTACATATTCTGAAGTTCGTAGATAAAAACATCATCAAAATAAACTAAATCTCCTCCTGATGCCCATTAGTTCTTCAGGAAATCTCAGCTGCTGGCGATTTGACATCTTTAGCGGGTATAATAATCTCACATGTGTGTTCAGCACTTCCGTCGGCGGAACCGATAGCTCCAAAAATGGGAAACTTAACCTCGGTTTTTCCGGCTCGGATTCTGAAGAATCCGTGCGTGCGAACAGGAAGTTGTTTCTCCGGGCAGCAGGAGGAGCAGAAGAAAAAATCGCTATCGGAAATCAAGTCCACAGCACAAACGTGAAAATTGTAAACGCTGCCGGCAGTTACGACCGAACCGACGGTCTGCTGACGTCATCAACGGATTTGTCGCTGATAGTGAGCAGCGCTGATTGTCTGCCCGTATTTTTTTTTGATAGGGTCAACGGCGTAATCGGCGTTGTCCACAGCGGATGGAAAGGAACGAGAGACGGCATAGCAGCGAAAGCGGTAAATTTAATGAAAGAAAAATACGAAACAGAACAATCAAACCTGATTTGCGGAATCGGACCTTCGATCG
>JADFMS010000063.1 GCA_022563775.1 Fidelibacterota bacterium
TGTAGGGGAGATGGTATAAGTTCTGGGTCGAGCTCGTTAGTCTGCATGTCAATGAGGTCATGATTACTACCTCGTTTCTTCCCTGCGCATATTATTCATAGAAATCTGCATTTATTTGTGTGTATTTCGACTGTCCTTCTGGTAGCTCATCTTCAGCATATATAGCATCAACCGGACAGACAGGTACGCATGCATCACAATCTATGCATTCATCCGGGTCTATGTATAGCATTGTTACTTCTTCAAACTGAGCTTCTTCTTTAGTTGGATGAATGCAATCTACAGGACACACATCCACACATGCTGTGTCTTTTACATCAATACATGTTTCCGTTATTACAAATGTCATATTTTTATACTTTCGTTATACTTACAAAATACAACTCGGGAGAACTGGAATGCAAGTATCTCGATAGTATGGAATTGACAGACCAAAATCCACTAAATCCGAATCTCCATGCACCCCTTTTACAATGGGTGCATGCGATTATTGAGATTATCACTCACATCGCAGAGCATTTTTCAACGTAATCCGTGGTTGGCATTTGATTCAAAGGGAGTGAATTTCCGTGGAGAAAATCTTCTATTTCAACAGCACCATCTTCCTCGTCTGGACAAAATCACCGACCCGATATTCCGTAACAGCATCTATATAACTTAATAATCACTTCTATCTATTACTCCTTGGAGCACGTCACTGCAGCCATCAATACTGGGAAGGGCATGACCGGAACACATTACTTGTAAGGGCAATTGCAGCAGCCCTTTGACATCAAGCCGCCCATCCGCAGAATTAAAGTAGCCAGGTTGAACCGGGAAACGATATGGACCGCCTTCATCGTGACAAATTAGATCACCACAGAACAGCACCCCAGTGCCGTCTGGATGTTCGAACACCAAATAGCATGTGTGCTGAAATGCGATAGCCTTAATTGCCTGAAAATCGCCCGGTAATCTGTCTTCTTCGCCAAACCAGTGATCGGGCTCTTCGTCTAAACTTGAACCGGTAGGGGCATAAACAGAAACCCCCAGTTTCTTTCGGAAGCGCCAGGCAGATCGTTGATGATTACCATGCGTTAAAAGAATAGCGCAGACTTCTTTTATTTCTGCCCAAGTTTCTTCAGTCAATGGTAATGGATCAATCATCACGAGTCCGTCGTTAGTTTTTACAGCAAAAGCATCACTACGGAAGTTGCCTATACGTTCATCTCTGATAGTCCAATGCAGTAACCAAGGAAAGATGTAATCAATTCGGTCAGATTTGGTCTTTGGTTCTGTCAATGTGCGCGGTACTTCAGGGCTAAGATAAGAGAAGGTCTTGAGGAGGGCAACATGAAATTATACCAAATGTGTAACTTGAAGTTTGCTACGACTTTTGGGGCAAGGTCATCTCGATTTCATGAGTTTAGAGACGGTTGGAAGATATCTCCGAATCTACGTTACGGCTCAACTATTGGGGGCAGGGTCACTTCTATCTATCAATTAAAAAATTGTTCGATCTCATCTCTCAGCCCTAAATATTCCCATCGCAAGAGAGCGATCGGCACATTCCCATTCATCATCAAATAATCATGGATTTTGCGAAGATCGAATTTCTCTCCCTTCCGGATCTTCGCATCACTCAAAAACTTCATTATTTGTAATTTGCCAATCTGATAAGAAATCGCCTGACCGGGATTGTATGCGAAAAACCCCGCTTCGTCTATTGCTGTCTCTTTATCTAAAGGCACTTTCTTCTCCAAATACTCTCCGGCTTCTTCAATATCAAATTCTCCCACTGCGAGACGAATGTCTACTTCAACCCTTAATGCCCTTAGCCTCATAAAACTATAGATGATCTCTCTGCTTCGAGGATTATCATCAAAAAGACCAAATTGAAGCATCATCTCTTCTACGTAAAAACCAATGCCTTCGTTTGCTCCTGAATCGATATAATGTCTTCGAATAGGATCCGGATTGCTCCAGGAAAGCGCCATTTGAAAATAATGTCCCGGTACTCCTTCATGAAGGATAAGCGGTCTTGGATCTTGGGCAGATGATAAACTGAAATAAGGCAGATCAGGCGAAGGATCATGGATATATGTTACCGCAGTGTCTTTTAATCGTGATTCCGAGGTAAGATCATCCATTACTCCCATATACGCGAGAGGCGCTAAATGATCGGGAACTTTTACGCTGATATAATGCGATAAGGATTCAGGAACAGTCATTATATCATTCTCTTCAAGAAATACTCTTATATTCTCTTCCTCTATTTTTGCTCGTGATAACTGTTCTTCCACATTAGCAAACAATGTCGGTTCAGGTAGTTTAGCATTTCTTAATTGTTCAAATTCTTCTAATATCACCGAACGGTTCCACTCCAACTCTCCCTGCTCCAACAACTCCTCCGGAGAATATGGGATCAAAGCAATATTATCTAAAAAGTATTCATAGCCTTCCCTGCCGACGCTAAAATCATTTGTCATATCGGGATGCTTCATTTTTAACCATTTTGTATAATCCTCTAACGCTTTGATGGCATTTTCGCTCGCATGACCTAATACGTCATGTAAGCTTTCCGGGAATAATGGCATTAAAGCATCGTTTGTAGCTTCCAACTTTTTCCTGACGTCCTCAAGATTTCCAAGAGCAATATCCGTGAATGATGCAACAGGTTCAGTTAAATTGATTTTAGCATCTTCTACTGTCTGTGAAAAAGAATTTAATATGGCAATGATATTTGTAGCTCTTATCTCCGTCATCTGCGTACTGATCAATAGTAATTCGAAAACTGCGCCTAATGTCTGTTGAATGTAAAAATCGGGATTGCGGCTTGGGGCATTCAGCACGGTGAATTCCCAGTTTACCCTTTCCATTGCGGACCTCAGTATCAAATAATCCACCGAATCGGACACGTGCCAATTTTGTTTTGGAATATCTTCAAGCCTTATTATGAACTCTTTATACTTTGTTTTGATCTCTAAAATTGCTTCCTGCGAATAATCAGGGGCCCAATTGTCAGGTCGCTCAACTCGAGGGATATCATCGCCTGTCGCGGGCTGAGTCAGAGAACGCCAATTGAAAAATTCTGCCGCAAGTGATTGGAGATCGGCGTTCAGTTGACTGCCATCCTCATTTAAATATCTCATTTTAGCTGAGTCAGATGAATCATCTGAGCCGCATTGGACAAAAAATATAAATGACAAGAAAACTATGACCCTGTTTCTGAACTTCAATTTATTGAAATACAAAGGAATCTCCATTGGTTATATCGTTAATTAATAATAACGTTACATAAAAAAATAACTTAGGCTTTAGAGCACGGCTTCACAAGCGAAATAATTGCCTCCTTAATACTTATTAGATGTTTTAATATACGTTTTTGATACTCGAAAAACATGTTTCACAAACGGTGGCATATAAGACGAAAAAGCGCCTCCTCAAAAGCTAATTACAAAAAGCGTTCGTTTTCATGAGTTTTGAGACGGTTGAATTTGTGTTATATGTGGGGTTTTTAAGCCGGGTTTAGGAACTTTATGGATGGATCATCTTTTGGGGCAAGGTCAAATGATATTGAGTTATTGCTTGTAATTGGCTACATTACATTCGAAAATGGGGAAAATATCTATACAATGCATGCGCTAACAATTCTATATAAATCGTAGTTATGTGTGATAAAAGCAACAAGGTTGAAGGAAGATAATGTTATATGAACTTTAAGAATATCTTTATCTCGATTATTTTTGCCACGGCTTTGGTAGTAGCAGCTTTTCTGATTAATCGTGCACGCCCTAAAGTAGAAATATCGCAACCGGGTCCAGAATATGTGCGAGCTACCGGAAAATGCGCGACGTGTCATCTTAACGAGACATCTGCGATAGTCCATCAATATTCATTCAGTAAACACGCAAAACTAAATGTAACTTGCTACGAATGTCATCGTGTCCAGGAAGGTCAGGCAGAGTTCATTCATAAAGGATTTACTCTCGCCCAGGAACTGACAGCTTTAAACTGTAGTCAATGCCATTCCACTGAATATGACCAATTTCTGAGGAGTCGGCATGGTGCCCCAGCATGGGCTGCCGTTAGTGGATCGGAAGGATTCTCAACTGAGCAGATAGCATACGCCGAGAAATATCATCCTGGATCGGTAATGCGTTCCGCAAACCAACTCGCTATTGCCGAAGGCAAAGGTGTCATGGAAAAAGGATGCTTGGCATGCCATTCTGTGGGTAAGCCCAACGCGGATGGCAGTATAGGGACATGTACAGCCTGTCATGCCAGGCACTCAACCTCAATAGCTTTGGCGCGGCAGCCGGAAACTTGCGGACAATGCCATATGGGGCCAGATCACTCACAGTTGGAGATTTATAACGAATCAAAACATGGCGTGCTGTTCGCGTCACAGAGAGATCATTTCAATCTGGATGCTTCCCCCAAGAAGCTGACTACCAGAGATATGTCTGTCCCGACATGCGCTACATGTCATATGAGTGGGCTTGAAGGTATGAATGTAACCCATGACGTAACAGAACGTCTTTCGTGGTGGCTCTTTTCAGCGGTGTCGAAGAAGCGGCCGAATTATAATCTGGGACAAGAAGCTATGAAGAATATATGTCTCAAATGTCATGCAAAATCACATGTCGAAGAATTTTATCGAGAGGCTGAGATTGTCGTGCACGCAACAAACGAAAAAGTACAGAAATCAGTGGATCTATTAGCGGAACTACGTAAGGAAGGTCTTCTTACACCCGAACCGTTTGATGAGTCCATTGAATTTATCGCCTTTGACCTCTGGCATTACTATGGCCGGACTGCGAAACACGGTGCGTTTATGGGTGGCGCAGATTTTGTACAATGGCATGGAAATTACAAATTGCTCGCTAAAATAGTTGAAATGGAAGAAATAGCTAAAAGTCTGAGAGGTAAATCTATATCGGAGACGAAGTAGGTGAGTAAGTTGGTTCACCACGGATCACTAATAATTGAGTTATTTGTTGTATCTAATTTAGGCTTCCTGGCTCTGGATATCTATATCGCTCATTCGGCTAATGCGTTTTCTCATCCCGCCGAATGGATCCCGTTCTATTTTTCATTCAGCGTACCTTTGTTATTGATCCTTGAAATGAGCTTGAATTGGTATAGAAAAAAACAACGCTATCGGTTAATTGGATTCTTGGTAGGATACTGCTCCGCCCTCGTTGGGATCGCTGGATTGCTTTGGCATTTAAACAGTACCTTTTTCGAGTACCAAACTTTAAAAAGCCTCGTGTATACCGCGCCTTTTATAGCTCCTTTAGCATATACGGGCCTGGGTTGTTTACTAATTATGAATCGCATGGTAAAACAAGATGAGATGGAGTGGAGTCAGTGGTTGATCTTCTTCGGACTTGCGGGATTTTTTGGTAATTTTGTACTTACCTTGCTCGATCACGCTCAGAACGGATTTTTTCTATTGACAGAATGGATTCCGGTTATAAGTAGCGCTGCAGCCGTAAGTTTCTTAGCAACAGCTTTAGCAAGAAAATGCTCTCGTCGTTTTTTCGAGCTTTGTATAGCAATAATGGTTGTACAAGTGCTTGTTGGCGTAATTGGTTTTTATTTCCATGCAATCTCTGTTAACAAAGGCTTATCATCCAGTTTTTTTGAAAATCTTGTTTACACCGCCCCTGTTTTTGCGCCCCTCTTGTTTATAAATTTGGCTTTTCTCTCCGTGTTAGGACTCCTGGGCGTACGCAACAACCTGATTCAATACGTTGAATTATCTGATGTGGCATAACAACTCAATCAAGCGGGCGCTAAAGCGTCTCTGATTTTGAACGTTATCGATAGGAGCGGAGGCACATTAAACCCACCTTCTATGTTACAGTTTAATCCCTAATTTTGCTCAATTTTCAGAATCGTATGAGTATTAAGACACGCGATATGTGTTTAAAAATCGATCCATTATTAAACAGTTCACCCTATGTCTCAAAAGCTAATTCTCATATGCTCCCGTTTTCGTGAGTTATTGGATAGCCTGAAAGTTGTGTTATAAAGTAAGTATTTTATAACTTCCTAAAATTTATTTTAGTTTATAAGATCCTTCTTCACTTCTTCAAACTCTTTTATAGTTATCTCACCTTTGGCGTATCGTTTCTTCAGTATCTCTAATGCCGAATCACCGAAATTAGGACCAGACCAGCGCCCTTGATCCCGGCCCAAGATAAAATAGAGGATAACAGCTAATACTATAATTGGGAATAATGGAAACATCCAGAAAGCTCCCATTCCCATCATATGCCAGGGTCCCGCCCACGTTCCCGCTTCGTGGTTATCCAAATGATCTCCCGTGATAGATGGAATAATCCAACCTGCTGCTGCTATCAGAACTATTAAAATAATTAGGATTAACAAGATATGATTGTTTTTAATTGAACTATTCAAAATAATCTCCTGCACATAGATTAAATGTACATTGGCTTAGTAATTTCCTCATTCATTACTGAGCGAATATACATAGTTCACAAGGTCCCACAGTTCCTCATCCATATCCTCAAACGCGTCCTTATATGAGGGCATGGGAGTGCCATCTAACCCGGTTACGAGTGTAATATAAATATCTTCCTGGGTGGACCCTCTGCCGTAATTCTTACTAATCGTCAGGTCTCGGGGGACGGAAATCTTTCCGAAATTATCCTTCAGCTTATTTGCTGATGGTCCGTCACCTTTCCCGGAATACCCATGACATGTCCAGCATTCCGCATCTATAAAGAACTGCTTACCTCGAGAAATACTCTCTCTTGTTAGTCGAGGCGGTACACCTACTGTTACCAGTTCAGGTTTTTCATTGGATTGAAATTTATCTGAGAAAGTTTTGATGTAACTTACAAGCTGCCATCGCTGCTCTTCGGTTAAATCCTTCCACCTTATCATTGATGTACCATGAACCCCTTTCGTTATACTTTCATAGAGATCCCAATCTGTGGGGACCGAACCGCTTTCAGTCTGACGAAACTTATAAATCCCTGTGGTGAAATCTCTCGGAGGGGGGATGAAATAGTAACTTGCCGGTCCGCCTCCCCTGCCGTCCAATCCATGACAATATGAACAGGTATAATCATAAAGAGTTTTACCCTTTTTAGTATTCTCCAAATCCTGAGAAAATACGGTAGTTGGGTATGTCAGAATCATTAAAGCCAATATGAATGAGACCTTCTTCACCAAGCGGAAAGGGTAAACCATATTTTTTAATTTAAAACTGCTATATACATTCACTTTTCTATTCCCCGATTTATTAAAAGGCGAGCACGAACATCATCATTATCCAATCTGCATCGACGTTGAGCACTCTCCCCGCCGCTCCGCTTCCCTCTCCG
>JADFMS010000016.1 GCA_022563775.1 Fidelibacterota bacterium
ATGGGGCTTTCGATGCCAGCTTATATAGAAGGTGTCGCTGCTTTCGGCTATGCACCGGGCGCGGATGCTATCGCTGCCGCTCTTCCGAAAGCGCTATCTGATATCGTCAATTCTGTTCTCTCTACAGGGATGGCTGTTGCCGCGCTGATCGGGCTTACGTTGGATAATCTCATACCCGCTTCAGATGAAGAACGCGGAATTATTCAGCCGACTGTTAAATAAATAATTTATTTAGTACGAATAATGTATTCTACGATAGGATAAGAAGTTCCCTTCTTCCTAAGGAGGGGATTTAGGGGTGGTTTTCATTTAAATTTCTTTCTATAACAAAGAAAAATAAAGATTTTTATTCAGAAGATAATTGAATAAACCGAACAATCACACCCCTCGTCCGGCTGAGCCGGACACTCCCCTCAAGGGGAGAGGAATACCGTGCGAGTCAGAGCAAGTCCTGACCGCCACGTATCCACAAACGATTATTTCTTACCGATTTTCAAACTAAATGCCCACGGCTCAGGCAGAGATAAAAAAATCAGGCATGCTCCGAGAAACGTGAAATTTCTCAGGAACCTTGAGAGCTGCCCCGCCCGCGCTGCTGCGTCATCTATGTTCCAAAAATCATGCATGATAATCGTCACCGGAACCAAAAAAGCGATCAGAAGATAGGCGCCTATCTTTGGATAATATCCTGTAAATATGCTTATACCACCAAGTAGGAGCAAGATACCGGTGACAATTACGGCAAGTTCAGGAAGTGGAACTCCTTTTGATGCGGTGTAACCGGTCATCCCCTCAAGATTCAAAAAATGGTTTACTCCGCTCTTGATAAAGTAATAGCTGAAAAAGATCCTTCCTAATAGAAAAACCTTATCCATGAGTTAATTGATTACCGCGAAGGAGCTGTCTATGATTTCAAGAGCGTCTTTGATTTGTGATTTCGAAACTGACATAGGCGGTGCAATCCGGAAAACATTCCCGTATAGACCACCCTTTCCGATCAGCAAACCCCGTTTCTTTGTCTCTTCAAACAGTTTCATCGTAATAACGGCGTTTGGAGTCCGGTCTCCATTAGGCTCGTCTTCAACGAGCTCCATTGCCTGCATAAGTCCCATACCTCGCACCTCCCCGATAATCTTCGGATATTTATCTTTTAGTTCTTCAAGACCTTCCCGCAGGACTTTGCCCATTTTCTCAGACTTGGAAGGGTAGTCCTCCTCGATCATTATGTCAATCGTGGCATTAGCGGCAGCGGACGAAACCGGATTACCACCAAAAGTTGATATTGTGAGTTTTTTGAGAGATTCCGCTACCTCGTCTGTCGCAATAGTCGCGCCTATCGGCATCCCGTTGGCGATTCCTTTTGCCATAGTCATTACTTCAGGTTCGACTCCGTAATGTTCTATGCCGAACATCTTTGAACCCGTCCTCCCGAAACCGGTCTGAACCTCATCGCATATAAAAATTCCACCGTATTTGCGAATTATTCCGACGGCAATTTCAAAATATTCCTTCGGCGGAGTAATGAATCCGCCGACTCCTTGTATCGGTTCGGCTAAGAAGCCGGCAATTTGCCCGGTAGTAGTCGTAAGTATTAGCTCTTCTATATCCTGAGCGCATTTGACCTCGCACGAAGGATATTCCAAACCAAGCGGGCACCGGTAACAATACGGACTCATGGCATGCTTGATGGCTGCTATCTGAGTGGGAACCGAGCGCCATCCTGAAAGCGCAGTCAGCGATTGAGCTAAAAGCGACCTGCCGGAATAGCCATGCCTCAGCGCTATGATCTCCATATTCCCCGTAAATACCTGCGCTAACATAACGGCGGTTTCATCCGCTTCTGTACCCGATGCGCTGAAGAAAGTCTTTTTAAGCGCTCCCGGTGTAATTTTTGCTAAGCGTTCCGCTAATTCTACTATAGGAATTGTAGGGTATAGAGTAGACACATGCCCCAACCGGTTCATTTGGGCAGAAATTGCTTTATTTATTCTATCGTCCGCATGTCCGATTGATACGGTGAGTATTCCCCCGAAAAAATCGAGATACTCCTTCCCATCAACATCTTTGACATAACACCCCTTTCCCGACTCGAGAGCAATGGCTTCCGAATAATAGTTTATTACCGACGGAAAAAGATATTCGTCATGTTTTTCTTTAAGTTCTGCCGATGTCAGATTTTTTTTGATGTTAGAACTGTTTTCAACTTCTGTTTCAGGCGTTTGGGTCACTGAGTTTCCCATAAGATTCAGGTCTCCTGTGGTTATAATGAATCGTCATCCTTGTTCCAATAAATTATGATTTCATATTTGTTATTCATGTGATGCTTTTTTTGGAGTGCATTGACTGTGTCAATGCTACATCAACGCAGTTGATGAACTCCGTAAGTTCAATAATTATCCTCTATGTTAATTTTATCAAATGGGTAAGTTTTTATTATCTCGTTTACATATTGAAAATCATTTTTTATCCTTGAAATATACGAACCGAATTGCCAATCTTCGGCATTCTCGACATAACCATGTTTCACCGGATTATACCATATATAATTAAGTCTTGCAAAATAAGACTTCTCAAATGTGATGCAAGTATCCCAATAGTTATACCAAATTGTAAGTCTATTTTTGGAATGCATTGACTGTGTCAATGCTGCATCTACGCAGTTGATGCTCTTAATATTTTTCCTTACCCACAAAGCGCTAAATCGGTGAAAATTCTTTATTACCCTCGGAAGGGTACCAGCACTTTTTGGCGCATTGGCAATTAGGTGGTAATGGTTATCTAAAAGAACCCAATCTTCGATTTCCCAACTGTAATGAGAAAAACTTTTTAACATATATTGTGTTATTGCTTCTTTTGTTTCGTTACTCTTAAAGTATTTGACCTTATTATAAGTTGCTCCAGTGATAAAATATTTAGCGTCTGGAATGAAAATATGAGGGGGATTATGTTTATATTGCTTTAATTCCATTGCCTTGTGAGCGCATTGACTGTATCAATACCGCATCAACGCAGTTGATGCACTCCATAAGATGTTTCAGGCGTTTGGGTCACTGAGTTTCCCATAAGTTTCAGGTCTCCTGTCTCTGTAAAATTGCCATATTCTCCTCACCTCGTTTATCATATCGAGATCAAGCTCGGCGGTGACGAGTTCATCTTTATCTTCGCTTGCTTCAGCAAGAAAATTACCACGAGGGTCGACGAAATAACTGGTACCGTAAAATTCGCCTATATTCCAGGGCGCTTCGGTTCCGACACGGTTACTGCAAGCCATGAAATATCCGTTTGCCACTGCATGCGCCGGCTGTTCTAATTTCCACAAATATTGTGAAAGTCCCTTCACGGTAGCTGAAGGATTGAACACTATTTCTGCTCCGTTCATACCAAGCATCCGCGCTCCTTCGGGAAAATGCCTGTCGTAGCAGATATAAACCCCTATTTTGGCGTAGCGTGTCTCAAATACCTGATAGCCCATATTACCCGGTTTAAAAAAGTATTTTTCCCAAAAACCGGATGTGTGAGGTATATGATGTTTGCGGTATTTGCCGAGATAAGTTCCGTCGGCATCCACTACAGCAGCACTGTTATAGAAGACACCGGGCTGCTCCTCCTCATAGACAGGAATTATAAGTACCATCTCATACTTCTTTGCATAAGGTATCAAAGCCTCTACGGTAGGTCCGGGAACAGGCTCTGCCGCATCGTACCAGCGCGCATCCTGACTCGGACAGAAGTAGGGACCGTTGAATATCTCCTGAAGTCCGAGAATTTGTACTCCTGCCTTCCCCGCTTCGTCTATAAACGGAAGATGTTTATCAAACATAGCCTTTTGAATGTTCTTTATTGATTCCTTTTCGTCGTTGATAGGATTTGAACATTGTATCAAGCCGCATTTAACTATTCTCGGCATCTACCACTCCCTATTAGTTTTCCATACCTCTTACCAGCGGGAAGTTACAACCTTTTTATCGGTATAGAATTCTATGCTGTCTCTTCCGTGTGCCTTCAGATCACCAAAAAACGAGCCCTTTGCTCCTCCAAAAGTGAAAAACGACATAGGGGCGGGAACGCCTATATTTATTCCTATCATACTCGCATCGACATTATACCTGAATTTTCGGGCATTTTTCCCTGTTGTAGTGAAAATAGAAATAGTGTTGGCAAGCGGATGTTCGGATATAAGCTCTATCGCATTGTCGAGGTCTTTAACTTTCATCATCGTCAGTACCGGACCGAAAATTTCTTCTTTGGCTATGGTCATTGACGGCTTAACATTTTCGAATATTGTCGGTCTAAGATAATAACCGCCTTCTTTTCCTTCTACTTGAGCTTCCCTGCCATCAAGAATCATATCAGCGCCTTCCTCTATTCCTTTTTCGATATAAGAAAGAACTCTTTCTTTATGTCGGGCGGATACTACAGGTCCCATCAGCACTCCTTCATCAAAACCACCGCCTATTTTTATGTTTGAGGCTTTTTTGACTATCAACTCTTTTAATTCGTCATATATCTTTTCATCGCCGAGCAGCGCGCTTGCCGCAAGGCAACGTTCGCCTGCGCATCCGAAACAGGATGCGATGATCGCCTCCGCAGCTAATTCGAGGTCTGCGTCATCACTTACGACCACAAAATTCTTGGCTCCGCCTAACGCTTGAACACGTTTACCGTTCTTACTAGCAAGTGTGTAAACATGTTGTGCCACAGGCGAAGAACCTACGAATGATACTCCTTTAATATCGGGATGAGTGCAGATACCGTCTACAACCACCTTATCACCGTGAACAAGATTTACAACTCCGGGGGGAAACCCTATCTCATCAATCAATTCAAAAATAAAATTGGATGTCATCGGAACCTGTTCTGACGGTTTCAATATAAAAGTGTTTCCGGTCGCTACGGCGTAAGGCAGAAACCATAGCGGAACCATCGCCGGAAAATTGAATGGAGTAATTGCCGCAAATACACCCATCGGTCGTCTGTATACTACAGTGTCAATTCCCGATGCCACATCCTCAAGGGAAATACCCTGCATCATAGTAGGAATGCCGGCTGCGACTTCCACGTTTTCCACAGCCCTGCGTACTGAGCCACGTGCTTCATCGAATGTTTTCCCATTCTCCGTAGTCAATATACGGGCGATATCATCAAACCTTTCTTCCATTAAGGTTTTAAGTTTAAAGAAATATCTCGCTCGTTGAACCGGAGGAGTTTTCCTCCAGGAAGGAAATGCTTTATTTGCCGATTCAACCGCCTCATTAAATTCAGATTCGGTGGTAAGCGGTAATTTTGCCAATTGATTTCCATTTGATGGATCTATTATATCAAGTATGTTCTCCGAAGCAGATTGAACGAATACTCCGTTCACATAATTTTTCATTATCCTTACATCAGTACCGGTTCCATTTCCACCTTTATCAAGAACCGCCGATGCCGTTTCAGATGAGCTAATCATGTTATTGCCTCCAATTTATTTTAAACGCTAAAAGCTTATTGTTTAAGACCTTTTGGTAGAAGGAATATTAACAGATATGAGCCGATTTGTCAAGGAATTAGCGTTTATTGATATGGAACACTATTGCATCAGGTGAAGTTCACATATATCTTTACAGCCTATGAATCTCTCACTCCCATCTTTGTTAAAGTTTTATCGCAAACCCCTCTTATTAACCGTTTATTTTGCCCTTTCACTGACATTGATGCATTCTGCTCTGATTGCGGCAGAATCAGAGGACAACAAAGCTGCTGTTATCCGTAATATTATATTTGTTCGGCAAAATGTCTTCTCAAAAGATGATAATCCCCTTGGACTTGGTGATCCTTATCTAAATAGACTTCATTTTATTACACGAAAACGAATAATAAAGCAGGAACTACTTTTTAAGGTTGGTGATATTTTTGACCAAGACCTTATCAACGAGACCGAACGGAATTTACGAAAATTAATTTTCATTGGAAGCGTAAAGATAGCAGCTGACAAAAACCCCGATGGGAGCGTTGATTTAACCGTATACACGCGTGACTTATGGACAACTGTCATCGGAATCGAATTCTCCCGTGTCAATAGCGAAAATGTTTACGGGCTGATATTAGAAGAACAAAGTTTACTCGGATACGGCTCTCCACTGAGCTTTGGATTTACTAATACGGTAGATGGAAATCGACTTAAATTGAGCAACCTTTATAAAAGAATACGTGGTACCCGCTGGAACCTTAATACATTTTTGAGAGACGGTCCCGACGAAGAATACCGTTATTTTTATGCTCTGAACAGACCGCTTTATTCTTTAAATACCAAATGGGCATTAGACGCGCAAATTAATAACCAAAATTTACCGAGGAAAAAGGACACTGATGAAGAATTTATCGAACAGAGTAATTCGCAGTTTTATTCTGTAACAAGAGTATATGGTACGAGGTTTAGGAAATTGGTGTCGTCAATTGATTTTTTTCGTGAAAAGGCAGAGTCAGAAAAATTATTTCAGAATATAAGTGAATTAACAGGAAAAATCAGCTTTCGCTCGTTACGATTTGCAAAAGCCGTAAGATTGGACAAAATGGAAAGGGTGGAAGATTTAGAACTGGGTTCTTCCATAGGATTTGGATTATCTAAAGCGGGGAGCTTCATCAATAGTGACCGGGATTATTGGAAGATCTCCGCCAATCAAACTTTATCCTTTCCATCAGGTTCAAGATCCTGGATTCTTCAGCGTTTTCGGTACACAAATACTTTTGAAAACGATGAAGACGTCAACAGTGTATGGGAATTTGGAATAAAAGCATATTCACAAATATTTCCTAATCATACGATTGCATTTAGATTATTTGCCGGTTCGAGATCGAATCTCGACGAGCGAACTGATATTTATAGTCTCCGGGACCGGACAGGATTAAGGGGATATACTTCAGGCGACTCTCTTTCGGGCAGAAAGATACTTCTTATGAATTTAGAAGACAGGATTTTTTCGGACATTAAATTGCTGACGCTATCGTTTGGAGGAGTCATATTCGCCGATGCGGGAGGCATATGGGAAGAATCTGAATCGTTCAATCTTTCTGAACTCAATTATAGTATTGGATTCGGATTCCGCTGGGAAATTTCTAAAAGCGCCTCATCCCGTGTCACAAAACTCGATTTCGCTCTTCCGTTGAACGGAAAAGGTCTTTCGATAGATAACATAGTCGTCTTAATCTCATCCGGACAATTATTCTCCAAATAAAAAGATTATTCGTTTATTGACTTCGCCTTTCCACTAATACTCAGCAATGCCGTGAAAGAACTCGCAAGTGCTAATAACGCAGAAATAATCATCACCATACGAAAGGCAGAAAGAAAAGAAGTTTTAATGGCTTTTTGAATTTTCCCCGCCGTTTCAATTTCAACACCTTTGGGAATTTGAATTCCCGCAAGATTTATCCGCTCTGAATCAATATAATCTCTGAGTTCAGTTGACATCACTATTCTATCGAGTTCTATATCCAGGTTTAGATTAAAATCATAGAGGACGATAATCCCCATCACTGCTATAGCCAGGAGACCCGCAGTCCTCGCGACGGCATTATTAATACCGGAAGCAAGCCCTGAATGATCTTGGCTGACGGAACTCATAACTGATGTAGTCAGCGGAGCAACACTAATTCCCATACCTATACCAACGGTCACAATTGCAGGAAAGAATGTTTCCCAATAGCTGCCTCCTATACCCGGTACGGCATAAAGCAGATATCCAGCGCTCACTATTAGAGGTCCGATTATTAAGGGAAGTTTTGCGCCGTATTTGTCCACCAATCCTCCTGCCCATCGTGACAGCAGAGATATGAGTATCACGAACGGTAAAAAGGCTGCTCCCGCTTCTGTCGCGGTGTATCCCTGAAGCTGAATTAGATTGAATGGGAAGAAGAAAAGCGCGCCGCTAAGAGCCGCATACAAGAAGAAAGTGAGAACATTGGATCCGGAGAACATTTTGGACTTAAAAAGTTTTAACGGCATCATGGGATTCTCGATTTTCGATTCAACTATTAAGAAAATACCGATAAGTAAAACTCCGATAAGTTCAAGAGTTATTACTTCCGGACTTCCCAATCCGAGTTGGGCAGACTCAACTAAACCATAAACTATTGCTCCGAGCCCAAGCGTCACCAATGTCGCTCCGACCCAATCTAATTTTTGGGATTGATCTTTACTTTTACTCTCCGAGATCTTGGTGGTCGAATATAGCACAATTACCGCTATCGGCAGATTGATAAAAAATATCCATCTCCATGAATAGTTTTCAATCAACCAACCGCCAAGCAAAGGACCAAGCGCTGCGGTCATTGCGGTGAAGCTGGACCATGTACCGATTGCCTTACCTCTCTCATCATCACCAAAACTTGAGCTTAGAATTGCCAAACTCGAAGGAATTATCAGCGCTCCTCCGATACCTTGAAAAGTTCTGGCGATTATCAATTCCTGTATACCTCTTGCCAACCCGCACCATAATGATGTGACCGTAAATAGAACTACACCTATTATAAAAATACGTTTTCTACCGTAACTGTCTCCTAATGATCCGCTGACAAGAATCAGCGAAGCTAACATCAGTGCGTATCCTTCGATTACCCACTGAACGTCTGTTACATTTGCGCCAAGTTTTGCTTGTAACGCCGGTAAGGCAACGTTTACAACGGTGGCATCTATAAAAGTGAGGCTTGATCCTAAAATCGTTGCTAATAAGACCCACCTATTCGTATTACTCGATTCCAACAGCTTCCCTTTAGTAATTAGGTAACATTGTTAAGGATTAATGACCAAAATAGTAAGAACTATGTTGAATAAATGCAAGCTGTGAGGCTTACTGAGACTAAATTGTCAATCGTTCAGCAGTTTTTTTAGATGAGCTGTGGATATATTTCCTCCACTCATGACAACAACGACTTTTTGCCCGGCGAGATTCTCTTTGACAGACAAAGCCCCTGCAAATGCTGCTGCTCCGGCTCCCTCCACTAAATTATGAGTGTGCCGTATCAATGAATTTAACGCCTCGTAAATCGATTCGTCACTCACGAGTAAAAAATCATCCAAATATTTTTTCATAATATTCTGGGTACTTGCAAACGCAACCCTTGTTGCTATTCCCTCGACTGTTGTGTTCATTTCTCCTGAAAGTAGCTCACCTGATTTCCAGCTTCTCTGCATGGTTGGGGCTTCGGTAGATTGGACTCCAATCACTCTGATATTCGAATCGGTGTTCTTCGCGACTATGCACGTACCGCAAACTCCGCTGCCGGCGCCAACCGGAACAAATATCTGGTCTACATCCGGTAAGTCGTCAAGTATTTCGAGAGCGTATGTCCCTACACCACAGATAAGTTCATCATCTGTCGGACTCACGAATATCCCGTTTTTCCCTTTAGCTAATTCTTCAACCCATTCTCTTGCGCTGTCAAAATCTTCGCCGTGGAACAGGACTTCCGCGCCCATTCCCTTCATCAGAGCGACTTTTTCGGGATTTGCCTTCTCCGGCACGGCGATAGTCGCCTTTATTCCGAACGCTCTCGAAGCGTAGGCAATGCTCTGACCGTGATTGCCGCTTGATGCCGTGTAGATTCCTCTCGCCTTTTCCTCATCTGTTAGACTTGCGGCGAGATTCACTCCGCCTCGTACCTTAAATGAGCCGACTGGCTGATGATTCTCGTGCTTGACCCAAACATCCGTTCCGAGCAGCTCGCTCAGACCGGTATAATGATATAAAGGGGTAGGTTTGAGATGTTTATAAACATTTGCCCGTGCAGCTTTTATCTGCTCTATGGTCACCATACTATGGAAAATATAGCCATTATTTTATTCAAAGGCTGTATGAAAATATAGAAAAAACGTCATTCCGAAGGAGTCCGCCAGCTGGCGGACGACTGAAGGAATCTCGTAAGTACTTGTATTGCAGCTAATTATGAGATTGCTTCGCTTCACTCGCAAAGACATCTTTTACTTTATCATTGTGTTTTCACACAGCCTCTTAAAATGGAGGCTAATTATAACGAATCATCAGATTTTTACGGAATAAGTTTACTCTTTTTCAGAAGGGACGTACTTTTCGACTTCAAGCTCGGGATGATTCCCCGGTAAACCTATTCTGTACCAGATGAAAGGAAAGAGTGGATTAGGTAACCAATAAAGCCAGCCGAGACTTTTAGAACTGTTTTTTGCGCCTAATTTAAGATCCATCCAGACATATAAAAATTTATAGGAACACAAGCCGGGAATAAAATTTGGTTTAAATGCTTCTGTTTTCAAATATTGCTTCCGAATATAATAGTTACCCTCAAATGGAGTTATGCCCCATCCTAAAGGACCTTCAGCCAATAAAGTACCGCTGGGCTTGTGAGTTATGCGCACGAATTTTTTTGCCATCTTTTCACTTAGTCAATTTATAATTTCCATTATTATAAGGTAATCAAGGGGCAATGGTAATCCAGTAGTTATCCTTACATTCTTTGCCGATATTTGTAGACTATGATTTTTTTGATTATTATCTTCACCAAATTAGCAATTACAAATTAGAACTTATTAAAACTATGACCGTATCTTTTAATATGAAATCTTTTTTTATTCTTACTCTTTTACTCCCATTAATACACTCCACTATCGCAATTGCGCAAAATATCGTTGCACTACAACGAATTGAAGGCTCTATAGCGATAGATGGTATCTCGGATGAAGAAGCTTGGCTTTCCATAACGCCCTATCCGCTCACCATGAATTCTCCTATATTCAAAGGCGAGCCTACCGAAATGACAGAGATAAAGATAGGCTATGATGATAACTATATTTATGCGGCGGGTAAATTTTACGACTCCGATCCTTCAGGAGTCAGGGGTTATTCTTACGAGAGAGACGGCTCAGGTCCGGGCGATGATCATTTCGCTGTCATACTCGATACGTATAATGACAACGAGACGGCTCTCGGTTTTTTCACAACGCCTGCCGGGAGCAGAAATGAAGTTGCAATTTTCAATGACGCGGAAACATCCGGACCGCCTCCATGGAACAGCAGCTGGAATACCTTTTGGGATGTGAGTGTGGTGAAAAATGAAGATGGGTGGTTCGCTGAGATGCGAATTCCCTTCTCAAGTCTGCGATTCCAGGACGAGAATGGCAGAATTATCATGGGACTCATTCTCTTTCGCTATATCGCAAGGAAAAATGAAACAGTGACCTATCCGGTCATTCCTCCAAAATGGGATTGGGGAAATTTTAAGCCTTCGGTAGCTCAGGACATCTCTCTCGAAGGAATTTACAGCCGAAAACCGTTATATGTGACACCGTATGGTTTGGGAGGAATCGGGCACTCTCATACTCTTAATGACGCAGAAACTGAATATCTTTTAGATGATGATCCTACAAACGAGATCGGTATTGACCTTAAATACGGTATAACGAGTAATCTTACTCTTGATGCTACCGTCAATACGGATTTTGCGCAGGTCGAAGTTGATGACGAGCAAATCAATTTAACGAGGTTTTCTCTTTTCTTTCCTGAAAAGCGGCTCTTCTTCCTTGAGCGTTCCAGCATATTTGATTTCACAACAGGAGGTCCGACCAGTCTTTTTTACAGCAGGTCTATCGGACTGACTGAAGACGGCGATCCGGTTCGCATATACGGTGGAGCAAGGTTAGTTGGACGAGTCGGCAGCTGGGACTTGGGAGCGATAAATATGCAGACTGCAAAGAGCGATGATCTTCCTTCCGAAAATTTCGGCATACTTAGATTCCGTAGTCAAGTAATTAACGAAAATTCGTTTATCGGCGGCATGCTGACATCCCGTCTGAATGATAAGGGCAATAATAACATAGCAGCAGGAATTGACGGAGTATATCGAGTCTTTGGCGATGACTATTTTTCATTCTCATTTGCTCAGTCATTTGATGATACATTGAAAGAAGCGGGGATTAGTTCCCTCGATAAAACAGGCAGGTTGCGAACATCATGGAAACGCCGTACCAACATCGGATTCGGATACAACCTTTCCTACGTCTGGTCGGCGTCTAATTATAAACCGGGAGTGGGATTCGTAACGAGAGAAGATTTCAAACGCTTCGGAAACAGCATATTTTACGGCAAGATATTAAACGAAAAATCGTTATTTTATAACTATATCTTACGCCTCAACGGTGAACTGTATCTGCGGAATTCGGACAACGTAACAGAATCATCAAATTTCGGTCCCGAACTCTCTGTGACTTTTAAGTCGGGTGCCGCCGCAGGAATACAATACGGAAGGAGTTACGAACTTCTTGACGAGATATTCGAGCTGTCAGACTCTGCATTCGTTCCGATAGGAGAATACACTTTCAACACGGTAGGAGGTTTCTATCAATCTCCTTTTGGAAGAAAGGTAAGAGCATCTTTCAATGCCAACATAGGTAGTTTCTATGATGGTACCCAGAGGTCTTTCGGAATTGAACCTTCCTGGAATGTTTCGCCTAAACTGGAAATAGGCGGAGCGTATATTTTCAACAGAATTCGTTTTGACGAAAGGAATCAAAAATTCGACGGAAATATTATCCGAATTAGAGTAAAAGCCACACTTAATACGAAATATTCGGGAAACGTTTTCTTTCAATATAATAGTGAAACTAAACAGACGAGTCTTAACGTCAGATTGCGTTACAACCCGAAAGAAGGTAACGACCTCTATTTAGTCTATTCAGAATTATTCAATGATGACAATCAGTTTTCTAAGCCGATACCACCCCGATCAGAATCACAATCTCTGTTGATAAAGTACTCTTACACTTTTCAAGGTTTGAATTTTTAAAAATATACTCACTTCAATAATATCATCTTCTTTGTCTTGACGAAATCGCCTGCTTGAAGTCGGTAGAAGTAGATGCCTGATGCCAGGCTTGATGCATCCCATGTAACCTTGTGATAACCTGCTTGCTGAACCTCGTTCACAAGCCGGGCTACTTCCTGTCCTCTCAAGTTATATATTGTCAGGAGCACATCACCAGCAGCAGGAAGCGCATACTGGATGGTCGTCACCGGATTGAAGGGATTTGGGTAGTTGTGAGATAATTTATATGTAAATGGTATAAGACCTTCATTTTTTACCCCAACAGAAGTGATATGGATTTCTCCATTTTCAAGCGTAAGATTAGATTGCGGAATTGCTAGATCATCGAGAACGGATGCAAAATCAAATTTTATAATCGTGGGACTTTGTACAGCATTTTTATTTATGACAAAATTAATTTTTAATAAAGTACCTTCTGCATTTTCTATTCCTATGGTACTCTGCAATGAGAATCCGACCATTTCAGAACTAATGGTCTCTCTAGTTAATGAGAATGTCCTTGTCAAATTTGCATTCTCCATGGATAAATATGACAATACATCAGAATCGAAAGATATTCTTCCAAGTATATTTGTAATGCTTTCGACATTTGTACCCATTAACCGGATTTCTACAGTGTCACCGGGAACAGCCGATATATTCTCCATATGTAGCGCGGGAGCTAATTTGAATATGCTGGTTGAATCTGCATACGGACCGCCGAAAATACCCATATCATTTCTGGTACCATCTATATCATTATACTCTACGTCCGGGTGCCCCGCGTTTATACCCGGTGAACTCTCTCCCAAGCGATAATTATGATTTTCTAAATCAATAAATAATGGATCCGCTGATATATCGTTTGCACCTTTTGAAATTATATTATAGTCAGTTACGTTATTCCAAAGATCATTATAGTCTATTACAGAAGATGCTGAGGCGCTGATTCCAAAATTAGCCGCTCCGGTGATAATATTATTGTAAGCTGTCATCCCGGATAGAACTTCATCAAGTCCGGTGCCACCGGTATTAATGATATTATTAGCTAAAATGACTTCTGAAGAATTTTTTATAATGATTCCATTAGCGTTATCACTTAAATCTTCAACCAAATTATTATAAATTCCTAAATTAACTGCAGCCTGAATATCTATGCCATTTCCACCATCTTTGCTACTAATTATATTATTATTGATAACGGTATAATTCGAACCGCTTTCAATATATAAAGCGGGTCTTCCTTGTCGTCCCCCTAATATCTTGTTATTGGATATTAAGGCATTTGATGAATTGAATAGTCCCAATGCCGCAGAACCCCCATCCGCCCCTTCAATATAATTGTACTTAATGACAGGATTTGAATTTCCTGAACTGATTCCTGACATGATTATGGCATTATGTTCAATGACTGGGCTAGAATTATTCGTAATCTCTATGGCTGGCAAAAGGTCAGCAATCGTTTTCTCGAACCTGTTATTTGTAATTTTGGGAGAGGATGATACTACCGCCATTATTGGCCAAATATCAGGCAGCTCGTCTGGTCCAAAAATAGTGAATCCACTAATCTCACCCACAATTGTCGAATCAAAAGTAACTGTAGGATCCTCAGCTGCCCCTCTAATAATTGTAACAAGAGCTCCTGCTCCTCTAAGGAATACTCCATCTCTCATTAATAAAGGCCCGGCGTATTCTCCTCCCACTACTACTATTGTGTCTCCACTCGTTGCGCTCGCCATTGCTTCTTGAATAGTATTGAATGGTGATACTCTTGATCCATCCTCCGTTTGACTATTTTGACTATCAACATATATATATGCACCTTCTTCGCTTCCCTGATTGACAACGAATAGACCATCAGTAATTTTAATTAAAGCGAATGCATTATCGGAACCATTAAAAAGAGTCACAGATACGAACCTTATGGAAGTTACATCTCCGGAGTGTGCTGAATCACTTACGATAAATTCGATATTCAAAATACTACCACTTCCTCCTGTGACCTCATAGGTACCGTCCAATTCTGCGTAAATTTGTCCCTCAGTTACATAATCAGCAGTTAACGTAAATTTCCCGGTTGTACTTGTAAGCTGAATATCAGTAGCAACCAAGATACTTTTATCGTATTCAATTTGAAATATCGCTCCTTGAAGCCCTATCGGATTATTCATACTTATGGTTATGTTTACTGTATCTCCCGGGAAACCTGATTGTTTTGATATTTCGACCGATTTATTTATTCCGGTGGTTATCACACTGCTGATCGGGGTTGGTCCGCCAAAGACACCCATGTCATTTCGTGTTCCATCTAAGTCGTTATATTGTGTATCTGGATTACCCGTATCTATTGAGGGTGAGTTTTCGCTCAACAGGTAAATATCATTTGCCATATCAACAAATAGAGGATCAGCTGAGATATCACCCACGCCATTGAGAGTTATATAGGGATAATTCCATTGATTATTATATCCTATTTTGTACTCGGAACTTGCACCTATCCCCCAGGCATCCGTTGTTCCGACATTCATTACAATATTATTTTGGACAGTGCCACCCCCAGTAAGCCACGTTCCCATTAGCTTTAATGTTATTATCGTGTTATTTACTACTATTATGTTAGACCCTTCACCTTGAATTCCGACCCAGCATTTTATTATATTATTCCTAATTACTGGAGAAGACCTGTTGACAAATATTCCTACTTCAAAATTATAGATAAAGTTTTTCTCAATTATAGCTGTTGAAGATCGCACAATTATTCCAGCCTCTCCGGATTGGAGTCCCCCAATCCTTGTAATCACGTTATTTCTTATGATGGGTGAGATTCCAACAACGGTAAGAACATTACCAATTCCCGGTTTTTCTTGTGCAATTGTAAAGCCTTCCACAAAAGCATTGCTTGTAGTACTTAATGTATTCTTATCAGGGTCTGGACTGATTATACTTGTACGATGGGGTCCTGAACCGAGAAGAGATACACCGCTTTTCATAATCACTGATTCCTTATATATTCCCGGTCCAACTACGATAGTATCTCCTACACTTGCTGCATTTATTGCTTCGTTAATTGTAGGAAAATCACCGGGAACATGAATGGAATCTGCCAAAGCTATACTGGTGATTATGAAGATAATTACATGGATTAGTGCAATTTTTATTCCATTTTTTATCATTATATAAGTATCCTGCTTCAAAAAATTTAGAGGATTTATAAAATCATAATAGGGTCTTTTACCATATTTGTCAAGCCTATTTAGTCATATTCTAATCTTGTAATTGTAAGTGATTTTAATAATCCATTTTAATATTGATTGATTCAAAGTCGTTATAGCTATCAGATACGACAAGTTTGTTTCTAAACGACCGATTATTTAACAGTTCGCCCCGTGTCTCTAAAGCTAATTATCAAAACTCTCTTTTCGACAGGTTTTGTGATGACTGAAATGGTGTGTCATAAGTAATGTTTATGACACAGCGTTACTTCAGCAAGAGCATCTTCTTCGTTTGGACAAAGTCACCGGCGCTCAACTGATAAATATATAAGCCGCTTGCCACCGATCTGCCGGATTGGTTCACACCGTTCCATCTTATCTCATGATAACCTGCCTGTAGGTTATTTTGTTGAATTCGCGCCACCAGTTTACCTGTAATATTATAAATCTCCAATGTCACATCGCTCCGCTGCGGTAGGGCGTACATTATGGTCGTAGTCGGGTTGAACGGATTCGGATAATTTTGGAAAAGGCTGAATTCTTCAGGTATTCCTGCGTATTCTTCATCTTCAACACCGACAATATCTCCTAAACCGAATACTTCTACACTTGGCGTATCTAAACTGTCCTCATCAGCGTCCTCGGCTATGACGAACCATCGATAACTTCCGGGTAGAATATCTTCCGTTACCTGATGCGTAGTATCTTCAAGTCCGGTTGCTAAATAAACAACGGAATCAGAATCGACCGCGCTCATAATAATCAGGCTGTACCTTACCGTATCACGCGGATCAGGATCTTCAGAGGAGAACCATGTGAACAGAGGTCTTAACGAATCAACAGGACTGTTATTCTCAGGACTTATGAGTGAAAACTCTAATGGCGATTCCTGCTTATCGAGCAAGAACGATGCCGTATCACTGAAAGCAAACTGTCCTGAGGAATCATTTGCCATTACTGACCAGTAGAATAGCGAATCGTCCGCTAATGGAACCGAAAGAGTGTAAAATGTATCGGTCAATATTTCTGAGAATAAAGGTGATTCTAATGATTCAAAAGCGGAGATCATAAGTCTGTACTCTATCCTGTCATCCGGGTCCGCATCTGCAGAAGGACGCCATGCGAATGATGGAAGCAATGTATTCAGTGTATCACCCAACGGATACGACAGTTCAAACTTAGACGGCGGGTCATTCACAGGCTCCACAGAAATTAGTATAGTATCGGCATCCGACAAATTGCCCGGGTCGGTTGCCGTAAAGACCACCGGTATATTTGAAACAAAGTAGTTTGAAGGCGCCGACAGAGTAGCCACATGGCTCACAGAATCTATATGTATCAATATACTGTCAAGTGTATCACCGATAAGAGAAGTCATAAATATTATGATCCTGAGCTCTGACAGCTTGCTGGATTCGAGAATTATTTCGACCCTTTCTCTCTTCTCAGTTCGCATACTGCTACCCTCTAACATAATCAATTGTTTGACATGCTTCACAAGTTTATCGTTATTAAAATTCAGTTCAGCTGAAACAACATTCTTAATAAAGTTACCATCTTCTGTTCTCTTATTTTTGGGTTTGTTGAGTTCGTGTAATTCAACAGGCATCATTACTTCTCGAGACAGCTTACGGTTGGGATTTGCCTGCATCTGTGTTCCGGAGATGAAAAGTTCTACTCTCCAATTCAAGTCAGATTTATTATTATCCACGTCAGTCACAAAATCATCAAGGTCTATGCTGAAGGACGAATCTTCCGGGAATGAAATATCAGGTATGCCTGAAACCACAGGCGCATCATTGACGGGTAATATCCGTATAACAGTCGTGTCACTACTTGTGGAATCATCCGCATCACTGACACTGAACACAACCGTGAACGTTCCGCTGCTATCCGGTAAACCTGAAAGTGTTACGTCCTTTGACTCGTTATCTATTTCAATTACGAGTGACAAATTAGACATTGAGTTAGAGAATATGCTTGCATCCCTCCCATCATCCGCCTTGTCTATGAATAACTTTTCACTCCATCTCGCAAAATTCATACGCGGGGATATAATAGATTCGGACATCTCTTTTGTTCCAAATGACAGCTCACTGAACGTCACTGAATCATCTATTATTATCGCTGAAAGTGTCAGACTATCTAACGAATCATCGGGATCACTTATAAATGGACCGAACGGAATAACAATGCTGCTGTCTTCCAGGAAGATCGCAAGCGTATCTGAAAGTATAATAACCGGTGGATCATTACTGTTTTCAACATTTATATCCCACGCTTGGAAACTGCTGTCTCCACGTTCATCATAGGCAGCAATAATTACGCCGGTCATACCAACGTCAGTCTCTGACGGAGTCCATAACAAAAGGCCGAATCTATCGATCTGCATATTTTCGGGACCTTCTACCACCGCATAAAGAATGCTGTCTCCGTTAGCATCGCTTGCCACAATTTGATAGCTGTAAAGCGCATCCTCTAATGCTGATCTGACAGGAATACTTTCTAATCGCGGCGCCTGCGGAATTCTATAAAACAAACCGGCGAAACCACGTATTGCACCTCCACTATGCCTTCCGACTAACGGTTGACCAATAGAGCCCCGCATCCGGGCATTAGTGAACGATTCGGATTGTCCACCACTACTATTAGCTGTTCCACTGACCGACTCAAAATTCATATCAGCTTCTTGAGCTATGGAACTAACAGGATGGAAGAAACCGACCATCAATATAGCGATGAAAACCGCTTTAATCGGTAACAGTATCCGTTCTATATGTCGAAACATTCCGTTCATTGTCTGTTATTTATATCTATGTCCCTTACTTACCTTGCAGAGCTTCCCACTATTCGGTTCAACAATTCTCTTAATTCTCTAATCTCTTTTTTCATTTCGCCGAGCTCTTCTGTCTTCAACTCCAATTCCTTCTGGCTCTTATAAAGTTCTTGAATTGCCGCTAACGCGACTCCTGAAGGATCTATTGTCGAGATAGTCAGATCGTTTTCGCCTACACTGAATATCGAATAGAAATCCTGCGCCATCGGCCCTATATGTTCTATTTCTTCTGATTGTGATTTATAGTTCCATTGTTTTATCGGCAGTTTCATTACCTTGTCAAGAATTTCTTCAGTATTCACCTTACGAATGTTCCGCTTCGCGGTGCTGTCAGACAGTGTTGACCACGCTCCGCCACCTGCTGACAGAGTGACACCGGATGTCATTTGGGAATTGGAGTAGATAGTGGTCCCTCCCGCTGCGCGAACCTTGAATTCGTTCATGTTATCGGCAATGAGATCTTCCGTGCCGGACGCATCGGCGAGCAATATTGCGCCGTTCTTATTATTAGCATTTGCATAAGAACCAATAACAATACTGTTGTTGGCATCTGCAATGGCATTAAGACCCATCGCTATTGACCAGTTTCCGCTTGCTTCCGTATCTCTTCCAAATGCGGTCGACCAATTTCCACTTGCTTTCGTATCCTGACCGAATGCCGTGGAAAATTCACCCACGTTAGAATCATTCCATTCATCTCCGTTTGAGAATCCTGCGCGGAAAGCGCCCTTGCTTTTATCAAAGAACATTCTCCGATTGTGATCGCCGATACCGTCACTGTCCAATTGTGATGAACCGAAAACAAAATCATCTAATGCGAGATTGCCGGGTATATTTGATGTAACGTTTGACGTCGTTGAAAATGCGCCGTCAACTACTTCTCCACCGTCGCCGTCGGTCGGTATATCACTCTTCAGAGCATATGCAGAAGCAGCAATACCGGCTAAAGAATCTGCATCCCCTGCGCTCGCAGCTCTGAGTACCGTTATGTTATCCGGGATTTGAACATCTGTCGCGGTTCCGGTGATTGCTCCGAATACGAGGCTTGATGTTTTATCATGGTTCAGTGAATTACCGTCACTCTTAGCTCCCATTGCAGAGACCGCCTCTGTATCGGTATACCTTGCATGATGGACGTCAACATCATTTTCATGAGATTCTAACTCTGAGTCAGTTGTATAATCTCCTGCCGATACATTACCGAGAGAATCGGCATTTCCTGCATTGTTGATTGTGATATTATCCGGTATTTGGGCATCAGTGGCAGTGCCGGATAGCGAATCAAAACTTAGGAATGTTACCGGATCATAGAAACTCGCCGGCTTACCTGCAAGCATTTCCGCGTTCTCTGCAAACCCGGAAGAATCGCTTTTCAATGCCTTTAGAGAGACAAATGAATGTCCAACCCTTAGCCTTGGTTGTTGCAATACGGCTCCTTCCACTTCCACACTCAACCAATAATCCTTGTCGAATGGAAGGTCAATGGAATTTTTTGACCCTAAGAACGCATCGTAAAGTCCGTGATCCAAAATTAGATCATGACTCTCTTCCCACAACAGAGTTCCTCCTGTGGGATCGTCATAGATCCTGAACTTTGATTCATAATTTCCGTCAGGTAAAGCCCGTCCCGTCGAGTCAGTCAGGAACCCCTGCATCGTCACTACAGGATTGGACTGAGCCTTGATTGAATTGACCGCTAAGAACATCAAAGCAGTCGTCATAATAAAACGCCTTAAGTACTTCATCGTTTTGCCTCCGATGATTTTGTTGTTATTTCTTCTACTGCAAATCATAAACGGATAAGAATTTACACCGTTTAAACTACTGTTTCTATTTTCTTTACTTTCTTTCTTCATTATCTCTTTTACCTTCAAGCTGCATTGCTGCATATTATAACATTCTGGTAGCTTAGCAAATGATATGCAACACTTCCTTGAGCTGCGTCACATAAAGCTTACAGGGCATTTTTGTGTGACACAAATCACATTGTAAATGATATCAAAACCACTCCCTATAAAGTGATTAGAGAAATATTTTTATAGTCCGTCAGAACAGATTTTGGCGGGTTCTGCCACCCTAAAGTTGTCGGACTTAGTCAGGTTTTCAGCAGTGATTTCATCTTGCCCGAACAGTTTGCTCCGAACTATTCTAAGAAGTTCCTCTTCAAGGTCAGCCGGCTTGATCAGATAAGTTATTTTTTTCCTGTATCCATTGTTTGCAATTCTGAGAACAACTACTAAATTTATGCTTAATTAAATATCAACGATAATCGGTGCTTTAAAGTGGCAATAAAATATTTAAATCAACTCATTTCACTTTTTCGAAAAGTAGAATTAGCGGGTATCGGCAATATAAACCTTGAATTTAAGCACTTTTTTAGCGGTGCTGCTGTTTATGCAAATGGGAAAATATGTGTAACATTAACGCCTGTCGGATTCGCTTTGAAACTATCAAAATCTGATATCGACTCTCTCTTGGAATCGAAAGGAAATAAAAGACTTCGTTATTTCCCAAATTCACCGGTAAAAAAAGATTATGTGGTACTGTCAGCTGATATACTCAATAACGCTGAGTCATTGGGCAGTTTAGTCAGAACAAGCATCGAATTCGTTGCCGAACAATCATGAATATGCACAGACTGAAATATGCGGGGGGCTGGCATAGCATACGTTATTCTTTGCAGATGGCAAAAAAAGCCGGCGGATTCGGAAAACTGTTTCGAGCGTTAAAAAATCCCAACACATGCAAGGCATGCGCACTCGGCATGGGTGGCTCGTCAGGCGGAATGATAGATGAAGTCGGACACAGACTGCAAGTATGCAAGAAATCTATGCAAGCACAGGTTCAGGATATGCAACCGGCTATAAGCAGCGTTTTTTTAAGGAAAATTCTATTGAAGATATTGAAAAGCTCAGCGGTTATGAACTTGAATCGCTCGGCAGAATCGGTAGACCGCTTTACATTGGAGAGGGAGATTCGCACTACAAGGTTTTAGATTGGAATAAAGCCTTAGAGATTCTAATAGAGAATTGGCGTAAGTCCGATGTAAATAGAAGTTTTTTTTATACCTCGGGACGATCTTCAATTGAAGCAGGTTTTCTCGTTCAACTACTGGCTCGTCAATGGGGGACGAATAACGTCAACAATTGTTCCTATTATTGCCATCAAGCATCCGGAGTAGGTCTCACTCTGAGTCTCGGAAGCGGTACAAGCAGTGTTGAGCTGCGGGACATAGGAAAATCCGATTTGGTAGTTCTGATCGGCACAAATCCATCGAGTAACCATCCGCGCTTAATGACTCATCTGATGAAATTAAAACGAAGAGGCGGTAAGGTCATAGTTATAAATCCCTTTAAGGAACTCGGTCTCGAACGATTTAAAGTTCCGAGTGACATTCGCTCTTTATTGTTCGGCTCGAAAATTTCCGATCTCTACCTTCAGCCGCATTGTGGTGGCGACTTGGCATTTTTAAAGGCTGCGGCTGTTAGAATATTGGAAAAGGATTCTGTTGACAGAGAATTCGTAGAAAATCATTGTGAAGAAGAATCTGAATTTCGCTCGGATTTAGAGTCCCAAAATGTTGATTCCCTCTTACAGAAATCAGGTCTATCCGATGCCGATTTAAATTCATTTTGTGAGATGATAACCCTTTCAAAACGAACAATATTTGCGTGGGCGATGGGTGTCACTCACCATTTGCATGGCTCCGATACAGTCCGGGCGATAACAAATTTAGCGCTTCTACGGGGTATGATAGGAAAAGAGGGCGCCGGATTGCTTCCGATAAGAGGGCATAGTAATGTTCAGGGGATCGGCACTGTCGGTGTGGTTCCGAAGTTAAAACCGGAAATCGCCGAGTCAATTTCTTCTGTGATGAATTTTGAACTTCCTTCTCAGGAAGGGAAAGATACTTTCGCATGCATGGAAGCTGCGCATAGAGGAGATATGGACTTTACGTTTATTATCGGCGGAAATCTATACGGAGCCAATCCTGACCAAAAATGGGCTTCCGAATCCTTACAAAAAATCAATTTCATCACATACCTCAGCACTACCTTGAACAAGGGACATCTTTTCGGAAGAGGGAAAAGCACATTGATATTACCCGTACTTGCGAGAGATGAAGAAAGACAGTAAACGACCCAAGAGAGTATGTTCAGTTATGTAAGAATCTCCTCTGGCGGTGGTACCGCTCCGAATGTTGAATTGCATTCTGAATCCGAGCTGCTCTCTCATCTTGGCGAAGCGTTATTAGGGAATGCTCCTGTTCCGTGGAACAGATTAACCGATCATGAAAATATTCGTAAATTCATTTCGGAAACTATTCCTGATCTTGAACAGCTCAAAGATATTTCCAACGGCGGCGAATTCACTATTCCCGGAAGAATAAAACATAAACCTCGTTTCAACACTCCGACCGGCAAAGCGAAGCTGGCTGTTTTAGAAGCTCCCGATGCGCGGCCGGAAAGCGGGAAATTCAATCTTATGACATTCCGTTCCGAAGGACAATTTAATACGATCGTATATGAAGAAGAAGACGTGTTCCGCGGGGTGAAACACCGAAATGTCATCTTCATGAGCGCAGAGGATATTAAGTCAAACGAGCTGCAGGCGTGCACTGAAGTCCTTGTAGAGAGCAGCGTCGGCAGAATGAGTGTGGAACTCATTAAAGGAGCTGTCAGAAGAGGAAATGTGGCAATGTACTTCCCTGAAGCAAATGAATTAGTGCCCGGGAGAGTAGACCCAAAATCTAAAACACCTTCGTTCAAACGAACGCAGGTTAAAATCTCCCCCTTATGATTATTCTCATTATCCGAGAATATATTCAAATGATACTTGATTTTTGTGTGAATCGATGTAAAATGGATATATCAACTCCTGAACTTTATAACGGAGTATATAAAAAGTAAAATGAGCCGTATAGCCTTTATAACGTTCTTGACTTTGGGTCTCGTGCTGACAGCCTGTGATGAAGACCCTGTGAGTTCTAACGACATTGACAATGATGGACGTATAATGTTTATTCGCAACTCACAAGAGTTCAGCCAAATCTGTACTATAAAACCCGACGGGACCGATCTCCGGATAATAGCCTCTCATGATTTCAGCGATGAATATGTTCCGCAGAATTATCTTTACGCCCGCTGGTCACCCGATAAGTCGCGCATTGTTGTCGAGGGAGGTCCACGCGAAAGCATCGAATATTATCCCCTCTGGATGATGGATATGAACGGCAGTCTGCTGTACCGCCTGATCTGGTTTGGCTCCCGACCCGTATGGTCCCCTGACGGCAAGAAGATAGCCTACGTGCGGAGACGAGGGTATTTCTCGCTTATACGCGACCTATACCAGATAGACGCAAGCGGTGGCGATGAAGAACTACTTCTCGAGGCAGAAACGGGATACAGGCGGGGATATACCTACTATGCGTATGACCGGTTCCCGAATGACGGCGGAGAAATTCTCCTTTCTGAGAAGTATGTTTACATTGATTCTACAGGAAGATTGAATGTATCCGACACTGAGCTTCTAGCTTATGATCCCGACAGTCGAGGGAAACGATATCTAACTGATAATAAAGTAATTAACGGTTACGGAAGAATATCTCCGGACGGTACCCGCATCATATACACCTCGTACTTACCTGAACTTTATCCCCCCTACCTTTCCGATCTCCTTTTAATGAGCGCCGAAGGGGATAGTATCCGTTCACTAACTGATGGGCGTCAGCCGGCATCTTACTTCCTTGGTGCATGGTCACCTGATGGACAGATGTTTGCGATCAGCGACATCCGTGCAACGGGTTATCCGCAAGAAGAGAAAGGAGCAGATATTTATTTGGTAGATCTTGCAACGTCAACGTGGGATACGCTCACATTTGGCAGGGGAAAAGGTATTACAAATAGGGTGATGGACTGGAAATAAAAAACCGGGAGGACATGAACAGTGAAAACAGGAACACCTATAACAAAGCTTTTAATGACTGCAATTGTTCTTGCAGTCCCGCTGCCGGCGTTTTCTCAAATGGAGAATTTCACAGTAACGGACAAATTCGGTAATGAACTCCGTGTGCAGCTGGATGTGACCACGGGGTCTCCTCACCGCATTTATGATCTGGACGCCACGGTCGGTCGATACGGGAAAACGATGGAATCCCTATCGAAAGAGAACATTGGGGATTTCGCTCTTGAACTTTTAGCCGATTACGAAGAGATCATTGGAGTTTCTACATCCAATCTGCGATTGCGCAAGGCGAGACTTTCCAATGACGGTGAATGGCATATCTCCTATCAACAAACATACAACGGCGTTCCGGTTTACCGGGCTAAGATCGGCTTCACAGTCGAGTCCACTGGAGCCATCCACAGAATTGGAGGTGATATATATCCGAAAGTTGCCGTAGATACATCTCCGACAATAACCCGGGAGGATGCTATCCGATCGGCGATAACTCATTTCAAATCGGACACTTTAGGAGAAGTCAGCATAAAGGAGCCGCCGCAATTATTTATTTACTCCCGAGGCGACTCGGGAGTTATTACTTATTTCCTGACATATCGGCTAAAACTTTTTTCAGCGATGCCTCTAAAAGAAATAATATATTTCGTGGATGGTCATTCCGGTAATATTTTAAATAACTACAGCGCTTTTAGACACGGAGAAGGCGGTGGACTGCTGGCTCCGAAATTTAACGTAGATGGATATCTATCGAGAGGATACTACCCTGAGCATCATTACGATACGCCTCTAAAAAGCGCCGATTATGTAGGACAACAAGTTCAAGTAAATAAATCTCCAATCCCCGATAGTATTTTCATCGATCATACTTCAGCAAGTGGGTACTATGATGTTTTAGTTAATGAAGATTACCTTGTGGGAGAAGATTATAGGCTTCTCTTTTCTACAGACTTAAACTTTTCCGGAACCTATGTAAAAATCATAAATGGTATAACAGATGTGGCTAATTGGCAATTTGACGCGCCGAGTAATAGAATCAGTCATAACGCCATGCGAACAAATGATGAATCGAATGTTTTCCATCATGCGAATTTTATACATGATTTTTTTAAAGCGAGTCCGTTTATTTACACCGAAATGGACTACCAGATGTGGGCTTATGTGCACCAGGGTTCAGGCGTAAACGGGCTTGCCAATGGGATAGACATCTTCTTCGGATCTATGGATCTTGACGGAGACGGCGCGGGCGAAGAGTTTGCAAAATCGAGCGATGTTGTTTATCACGAATATACTCATAACGTTATCTATCACATTTACAGTGGTTGGATAGGACTAAGTGGGGAAGGGGGTGCAATGGACGAAGGATTGTCCGATTACTATGCATGTTCTATCAATGACGACCCGATTATAGGTGAGTCAGTCGAAATTTTTAGGGATCTGGACAATCCACTTTCATATGATCCGGGCGAGGGCATTCACAGGAACGGGCAGGTGATCGGCGGGGCAATCTGGGATATGCGTCAAAGTCCGGGTATAGGCGTTTCTTTGGCTGACGAACTCCTATTCAGTGCTTTAGTTCGAACACCCCAGGCGGGCGACTTTGCTAACTTACTCGATAATGTACTCTATGAAGACGATGAGGTAGCGAGAGGAGGGGATGAGAACGTATCCAACGGAACGCCCCACATTGACGACATACTGTATGCCTTTGAGAATCACATTATCTACCCGGATGACATCACCGTTCCACCTGCAAAACCGAAAAATATACAAATATCGACAGAGAACAATTTCCCGAGAATAGATTGGAACAGTAATACAGAGCCGGATCTCCTTAGATACAGAGTGTACAAGGTGCTCGACAACCCAAATAATTTTTCTTTAAGGACAGTCACCACAAATAATTATT
>JADFMS010000064.1 GCA_022563775.1 Fidelibacterota bacterium
ATTAACCCGATAAGGGAAATCAGAATGGCAGATGTAATACTAAAAGATGTAACAAAGATATTTGACAAAGAAGTCTATGCAGTGAGAGACTTTAATATTGAAATTTCCGATGGAGAATTTGTGGTGTTGGTCGGTCCTTCCGGTTGTGGAAAATCCACAGTATTACGCATGATTGCCGGATTAGAGGAAGCAACAACCGGGGATATCTACATTGAAGATAAACTTGTGAACCATGTTGCGCCGAAGGAAAGAGATATCGCTATGGTCTTTCAGAATTACGCCCTCTATCCTCACATGAGTGTATTTGACAACATTTCATTTGGACTGAAGTTAAGAAAAGTTGAATCAAAGGAGATTGAGAAGAGAGTTAATGAAGCAGCTGACATTCTTGGAATTAGCCACTTAATGCACAGAAAACCGAAAGCGTTATCCGGAGGTGAAAGACAGAGGGTTGCCCTCGGAAGGTCAATAGTACGCCAACCGAAGGTTTTTTTATTCGATGAACCGCTGTCAAATCTTGATGCTAAACTCCGTGTAGAATTGCGTACCGAAATTTCCAAACTGCACAACAGATTAAAGACTACTATGATTTACGTGACTCATGATCAGGTTGAGGCAATGACCTTAGGTGACAAGATTATAATTATGAGGGATGGAGTAATCCAACAGAAGGGTACTCCGGTTAATCTTTATGATTATCCGGTAAATAAATTTGTAGCCGGATTTATCGGCAGCCCATCTATGAATTTTATCACCGGTCAAGTCGAAGACGTTCAAGGACTGGTATTTAACAATGGATCGATGAGTTTTCAAATCAATACCGGGGCTGAGGATAAACTGAAGGATTTCGTCGGTAAAGAAATTATTTTTGGAATACGTCCGGAAGATATTTCTATCTCCGGCGAGAAAGAGGGAATTCCAATGGTAGTGGAGATCCTGGAAATGATGGGGAACGAGATTTATCTCTATTTGACGATGGACCAAAACACCATAATAGCCAGAGTTCCGCCAGATACCAAAGTGGAGGAGGGACAAAAAGTTGACGTGATCTTTGATTTCTCAAAGGTACATTATTTTGAACCTGACTCCCAAAAAAGAATATAGAGCCGCAGCAATGAGAAAATGCTAATTCATCAGCTCTATTCGCATGGAATCCTGCAAATAGGTCATCATAGCCTGTTTTCACCGTTAGTGCATTATATTCTACTTGATTATGAATGGGAATTTACTTAATTACTAGAATTATATTTTCGAGAGACTAATATGATACTGTGTCCTTCAAATAGCCGGAGTCCTTTGGCGATACTTGTGTTGTTTGTTTCGTTTTTTGCTGCAATTCATAGCTCTCCATTAATTGCCGGAACCACCGGAAAGATTTCCGGTTCCATTCAGGACATTTCTACCGGTGATCCCCTTATTGGAGCAAACATTATCATTGTCGGCACTTCTTTGGGAGCAGCGGCTGATAATAAGGGTCAATTCGTTATCCTGAACATTCCGCCTGGTGTTTATAGCGTTAAAGGATCTATGATCGGCCACACACCGGTAATATATTCAGAGGTTAAGGTTTCAGCCGACTTCACAACCAAACTTGAATTTCAATTACAGCAAGCCGGGTTAGAGCTCCGGGAAGTTACCGTTACGGCGAAGAATCCTATCGTAAGGAAAGACCTGACGTCTTCTCTTTCCATCGTGGGGGCTGAACAGCTGAAGGAAATACCCGTTGAAGAATTTAGTGACGTTTTAGCGCTTCAGGCGGGAATTGTTGTCGGTTCGGACGGCGATATTCACATCAGGGGAGGACGGTCGAGCGAGGTCGCATATTTGGTAGACGGTCTTTCAGTGACAGACCCGTTTTCCGGGAATATCGCTATTGAGATAGAGAACAATTCCATTCAAGAGTTACAGGTGATCAGCGGTCCTTTCAACGCCGAGTACGGGCAGGCTATGTCCGGCGTCATTGACGTCGTAATTAAAGAAGGCGGTGATAAACTCAGGGGCAATCTCTCCTTTTATACGGGAGATTACGTAAGCTCGGACGATGGAACGTTTATGAATATCGATGATATAAACGGAACGGATATATCTAATATCCAGATAAGTATCGATGGTCCGCTCAAATTCTTGGGCAATAAGTTTTCATTTTTTCTTACAGGGAGAATTATTAACAACGAAGGCTGGTTATACGGACAGAGAAGGTTTATGCCTTCTGACGTTTCAAATTTTGCAAATTGGAATGTGAGAGTCGATGATATCGGAGCAGATTCAGTTGCAAACAGTGGAGATTTCGGTGAAGGTGATGGCAGCGCAACACCGGGGGAACCCAATGTATACGTAGAAGAGACCGGGGATGGCGCTTTTGTGTCGATGAACCCATTGAAGAAACTGAGTACAGGAGGAAAACTTACATATCGAATTTCCCCATCAATAAGGATCTCATATGGTTTTTTTGCGGACAGGGTAGATTTTCGTGATTATTCTCACTTGTTTAAGCTTAATCCGGACGGTGATTTTAAACAGTTCAACCGCGGGCATTCCCAATCGCTGATTTTCAACCACACATTAAGCTCGAGGACATTTTATACGGTTAAATTTGCCAGTACATTTTTCGATTATAAAAAGTACGTATTTAAAGATCCCCTTGATTCCGGATATGTAGACCCTAAACGTCTGATAGATAACGCCAGTAATGCTTTCCGTACTGGTGGAACGGAAATGTGGCAAACCAGGCGAAACACCGAATCAATTCAAGGCAAGATAGATTTGACAAGTCAGATTAATAACTCACACTTAGTAAAAGGTGGTTTTGAATTCAGAAAGCACACTTTATTTTTCCATGAGTTCGAGATAATTGCTAAAAGAGATGATGCGAATATCGAAATAAGACCTTTCGAACCGGCCATCCCCATATCCGGATCCATCGTAAATAATCGTTATCGGCATAGTCCTACTGAAGCAGCGGCATATATTCAGGACAAGATGGAATTCGAAGATTTAATTGTCAATATAGGCTTGAGATATGATTATTTTAATTCATCCGCTAAAGCTCCAATAGACTTGAGAGACCCGGACAATGCAAGGTATTTTATGGTTTTTTCTCCCCTTGACGGTTTCACTACCCTAGTGAGAGAAAATGAATATGTATCGGATTTAGGCGAGATCAAGGATACCGTCAATGTCCGCGGAAACAAATGGGTAAATAATTATAGAAACTCCGGAGCTGTGCAATCACTGAGTCCGAGAATTGGCGTATCTTATCCAATAACCGACAGGGGCGTTATACATTTTTCATATGGCCATTTTTCTCAGATTCCTACCTTCGAGCATCTATATATCAACTCTGAATTTGAAGTATTCAGTGGGAGCTTAACTTCTACGATGGGTAACGCGGAGCTTAAGCCGCAGCGCACGGTAATCTATGAAATCGGACTTCAGCAACAGCTCTCGGATAACATCGGTATTGACATAACAGGTTTTTATAAAGATATGGAACATCTCCTGGGAATGGAGATAATCACTACCTATACTCAGGACTTCTACGCCCGTTTCATCAATCGGGATTACGGGAACGTAGGAGGCATAACCCTGGCTCTGGAGAAAAGGAGATCGAACTACCTCTCCGCTTCAGTTGACTATACTTTCCAATTAGCCGAAGGAAACGCTTCGGACCCGATGCAGGTGTTCAACGACGCTAAAAGTAACAAGGAGAGTGAGATTCAAGTAATCCTGTTGGACTGGGATCAAACACACACGCTGAATTTTGACATTACTCTAAGTCAACCCGGCAGCTGGGGGATGAGTCTTGTAGGAAGATTGGGCAGTGGGTTTCCATATACTCCCAGGCTTCAAAATGCTTCTTCGTCTTTTGTGAACAGCGAAAGGAAGCCAACACAGTATACATTCGACTTAAAAATGCATAAGGATTTAGAACTCGTAGGCGCGAAATATTCTGTTTTTATCAAACTATTCAATATATTGGATCGTAAAAACGAGGTGCTCGTGTATTCAGACACAGGAAGAGCCGGTTATACTATTCGACCGCGGACAAGCGTAAAGGGAGTCAATACTCTGGATGATTTTCGGAACAGGCCTGACTTTTACTCCGAGCCAAGGCGGATAATACTCGGCGCTTCGATTGGATTTTGAGGTAGAGCCGGAATCTATGGCAATGGAAAAATTCAATATCGTCATGAGGTGCTTTGTTTGAAGAATCTGACCGCCGTAATATTGTTCATCATCCTCTCTGTCAATTTCGCCAATTCTCAGGAGCCTCGCGGAGATCCGGCTTGGAAAAAGCAAGGGATCATGGACGGAAATCTGGTGCGGACGATTTTCTTGAATCACGGCGAAGTAGCACTATGGCCGTTTCAACCTTCCGGTGAATGGCCGAAAGGGAGCGGTCATTCATATCTCGACGGCGTTGCGCCGTGGGTATCTGCCGAAGTAGTTGATATTCATGGAGAAACAGTTCATCCCTTAGAAACCAATTACAGGGAATTTGTCGATAGAGAGCCCGTAACGGGAAAGGTGTGGGGCTTCCATCCTATACCGGGATACGTGAATCTGAATCAGGATTCTCCCGCCATGAGCAACGACCCATTATCCTGGCCCAGGCGCTGGCCTGACCAGCCGGATTGGTTTGACAGAGAAACTTTGCAGCCATTCTGGAATGGTTTTTTCGGAATGGGCGTCGAGAATGCCGACTTGGAAACATATTTTGTAATGGATGATGCCTCGGATAAGGAGTATGATTTTTTCCCCGATCCCGATGACCCGACACGAGGCGGTCTTGGACTTCGGGTAGAAGTGAGGGGATTTCAGTGGTCATCCGTTCTTGCCGAAGATGTTATATTCTGGTTATACGATATAAAAAATGATGCCGCTACCGATTATGAGAAGGCATTATTCGGGATGTACATCGATTTTGGAATCGGAGGCACGGCAGATTCCGATGACGATCAGGGTCAATTCGATCCAATATTGGATATAACGTTTGCCTGGGACCGTGATGGCATTGGCGATGAATTCTGGGGTTCAGGTCCCGTTGGCGTGGCTGGTTATGCCTTCCTCGAAAGCCCGGGAAAGGGGGACGTGTTTCTTTATGATGAGTTCGGTGAGCTTGTGGAGATGATACCGGGAGACGGCATCGACAATGACGAAGACGGTCTTATAGATGAAAGCAGAAGCAGTCCGCGAGGTGAATTCGTTTTCGGTTCCGTAGGAATTTATAATGACGGTAAGCCCAAATGGCACTGGGAAGGCGATGAGGATGGAGACTGGGATGGTTTTACCGATTTAAATGGAAACGATGTGTGGGATAAAGGAGAACCTTTGAATGACGATCTCGGCGCTGACGGTGTCGGACCGCTCGACGAACAGTATTCGGAGCCCGATATAGGAGAGGGTGATGGATACCCAACGGATGGCGAACCTGAGTATAATGAAACCGATAAGGACGAGTCGGACCAAATCGGTTTATCCGCCGTTAAATTATTTAATCTACATCAGTTCGACCTGAACATGGACGAACAAATATGGGATATCATGGCGTTTGGTGCATTAGACCCTCAGGAATTTGATGTAAATTTAGGGGCGTTATACTCCTCGGGTCCCTTTCCTTTGGAAGTCGGACAGACAGAACGCTTTTCAATGGCTTTACTTTTCGGTGAAGACAAGGAGGACATTTTAAGAACAAAGCAAATCGTTCAAAGAATTTATAACGCCGACTATAACTTCGCCAAGCCGCCGAATAAGCCACTCTTGACCGCCGTTCCCGGTGACCAGCAGGTAACGCTTTATTGGGATAGGAGAGCGGAAACCAGCTTCGACCGGTTTATCGGCGAATTCGATTTCGAGGGGTATAAGATTTATAGGAGCACGGACCCGGCATTTTTAGAAACGAAGATAATTACGGACGCATTTGGCATCAAAACCTTTCGAAAGCCTATTTTCCAGTGTGATTTGATCAATTTTGATCCGGACTCGCTCTGGTGGGTGAAAGGAACTCACCCGGCTGATATCAATGGTATCCAATTTGATATGGGTGATGATACGGGGCTGGTTCATACCTGGACCGACACAACGGTTCAGAACGGACAAACATATTATTATGCGGTAGTCTCTTATGACCGTGGTTTTCCTCCTCCAATTCAAGGGGGCGAAGGACTGCCGCCTACCGAAAGCACTTCGATTATTAATATCGACAACCTGGGTAACGTAACGAAAACGGATGTGAATACTGCCGTAGTGATTCCCAATGCTCCGGCCGGCGGTTACAGAATGCCGGAATTGAAAGAAATTATACATATAGAAGGTCCCGGAACGGGTATTGTCACGGTTGAAATAATTGACCGTTTGAAAATAAAGGAAAATCATACTTACCAAATAGAATTTCATCACGACGGTCTCTTTGAGACAACTGACTACTCTGTTTTTGACGTGACCGGGAACAAGAAGGTCAGTCTGATTGCAAACAGTCCCTACGTATCCGTTGATTCTTTTTTAATTGATCCTATTAGAGGCAAATATGAGACAGTGCCTCAGGATGGCGACGTCTTTGAGGGATTGAGGATATCAGTTTTTAATGATGTAATCGCGGTTGATAAAGACGCTTCCGGTTGGAAAGAAGGAAGCCAGAGCAATCTTTCACACAGCCTTAATTTAAAAAATCCCGATGGCGTCCCATATCCTGCAAACTACGAGATCCGCTTCTTCGAGGATTGGGTGGCTACTTCGACAAACGGTAGACCGGCAAAGTTTTCCGTATGGAACGTCACAGAGGAAAAACCCAGCAGCTTCTTCTTCAAGGATTTAAACGGGGATGGATTTCCCGACCCCGATGGCTCGGAAAAAATTTATTTTTGGGAAATATTTGAAGGCAACGATATTAAAACCTGGGAAATATTTTTCTTTCCCCCTGAACCTATTCTCGACACCATCTTTGTAACTTCTGACAGCATGGTTATAGACACTATAATCGTGGATTTGATTCCTCCCACTGCCGGCGATGTGTTCGTGGTAGAGGCGAAAAAGCCGTTCCGCGGAACCTTTGGGGACAATCTCAACCGGCTAGGAGACATATACCAATTCACAACCGTAGGCGCTACTACGGATCAACAACAGGCTAAATCCGATTTAGATAAGGTGGCGGTGGTTCCCAATCCTTATGTAGCGTCAGCCACGTGGGAGCCGAAAAGCC
>JADFMS010000065.1 GCA_022563775.1 Fidelibacterota bacterium
CCGTTCCGATGGAAGTTGCAATGCTCGTAGTTAATCCGCCGCCGATAATACCACCGAGAATTCCACCACTGCCTATAAACCCAAATAGTCGTTTTGCCTGTGACGCAGAATAGATGATGTTAGCCGTCATCCAAAACTGTGAAATAAGTAATACTGAGTAAACGCTGACCCATATATAAAACAGTGCCGAGAACCAGTCTAAGTTCAGTTTAAATAGTTCGCGGAAAAAAATGAGATTTAGAATAAAAAATATTATAGTGCCCGAAACAAGATATCTCGTGTCAATGTGTCTCGACAGATTACTATATAACAAGACAATGAAACCAATTATAGATGCTGTTCCGATATATACCCATGGTAAATTTATTGCACCGAGTTGTTCCAAAAAGAGTGAATTTCGAACCGGTTTAAGAATATAATACGATGCAATAATCGCAAAGAAATAGAAAAACATCAGCATTGATGTAGCTATCTCGTCATCTCGAATATCTATGACTTTTCTTATCAATGACTTGGTACGAATCATAATTTAAAAATATTATATTTTGAAACGAAAAGAGCTGATGGCGGATGTAACTATAGTTGAAATCTAAATTAATAGCTCATGGCTGTAAAAATTTCAGCATCTATTTTTTCAGATAAATACTATTCCTGTACAGAATTTATAATATCTTTCACCATTCAATCTCCATTATCCTTCTTGGTAATTTCAATATGTACAATCCTCTCAATTCATTATTCTAACGAGTATTCAGTGATAGCATAAACGATCATCGGTGGAAATAATGTGAGAAAAACTACAATTAATGAAATATATTGCGGACGAAATAATGAAAAAGCGGATTTAGTTGCTCATTTGCCCTTCGGTTTTATTACGAAATCCGGAGCAGAAATGTCAACGTCAGTTATAACACACCATTTCGCAGTCCAAAACTCATGAAAACGAGAGCTTGGTATAATTAGCTTTTGAGACACTGGGTGGGCTGTTAAATAAACGACCGTAAATTAAACAGTTAGCGCAGTATCTCGAAAGGACACACACTCTTTACTAATGATGTTACGAAAAGTGTCTCTAAGAAATCACGCCCTTACAGTTCACTTTCATTTGACGCCAAACAACTTGGAGTCCATTGGGGGGAATCGACTAAATCTCCGCTCACCACTTGAACCGCCAGACTTACCTCGATTGGTCCCTCTGTGTATAGCTATTCGCCTACCTCTTGATTCCCGAGTATATAGTTATCTATGGAGCTGTAAAATTAAATTTACTTCGTAAAGATAGTGACAGCTTTCGCCATCGCTTCAGCACCGGGGAAGCCTGCCACCGGACCGTTGCACTCGACCATGAGTTTGCTTATGTCTTCGGGGCCTTCATGCATCCCCTCGGTCACCTTCTCAAACACCATTATCATATTGAGACCCTTGGCAACGAGGTCATCACCCTTCTTATATTCGAGAGTGCCGCTCCCCATATCGTTCATCTCGAGATCTCCCAAGCTATACCACTGGCTGATCAGACCCGCCACTTCGTCGAACGGAGGAGGCTCAGGGACGATGCCCTTCTCCGGGTTTCCATCCACGAACATCTTTGCCATATATGCAGGGGCGTCAATTTCGAACAGGAAGGCTTCATAACCCATCTCCGAGGAAGGGAAGTTCATCACTTCCACTCGCGCCAGCCCGTTCGCCCAATCGCCCACCACATAACCTTTCGCTCCCACGAGAGGCTTATCAATGTAAACTCTCCTGATAGTTCCCTCGCTTATCTCGGTGACCGCCTTATAGCTCTGTGCGACAGGCATCTCCTTTTCCGGGGCAGTGCAGGAAATCGTGCTTATGAGCAACGGGAGCATTGCTAAGGTCAAACCATAGCTCTTGTTCATTTTAATCTCCTTCGTTTTGAATTTATTTCCCTTAGTTTCATCATAAGAGGAAAACCGTTGTTACAACATTCAGCTCCAAACAGTAGTGGTTACAGCATTAGAATTATTGGAGCGGGGATAACTTACAACGGAACGATTCATTCGGCAAGAACAAACTCGAAGAGGATCGATCTCGATGAAATAAAACGCTCTTAATCCGAGTATTGATATACGTTTTTGGAACACCGAAAAGTTGCCTCATAAACGATCGTTTATGATACAGTTCGCTCCGTGTCTCAAAAGCTAATTGTCATATACCTTCGTTTTCATGAGTTTTGGTACCGCAAATTGTTGTGTCATAACCTACGTTTATGAGACAGGTATGATGGCTTTTGTCCCCGTTGAACTTTTAGTGGTGAAGCAAATTGCCTTAATCAACTAAACGATATAGAATTACAGTTGCTAAGTGGGCCTGCACATCATTATTCTATAGAGATCAAAATTTAAGACCATAAAATGGGAGAATAGAATTCTATGTCAAAAACGATTATTATCGTCGGCGGTTCATTTGGAGGCATCAAGGCAGCTTGGAGCTTGCGCCATCTTCTTGATGTTAAGCATCGCATCCTGATCATTTCAGACAAACCACGCACAACTTTCCGGGCTTCTTTTCCCAGAGTTCTTTTTGAGAACCTAGACCCAGAAAAGATCACGATGGATCTGTCAGAAAATTTTAAAGACACCGATATTGAGTTCGTCTGTGATCCGATGACTGCCATTAATCAGGATAACAACGAGGTAATCTGCCAAGACAACCGTTATCAGTTTGATTATCTGATCTTGGCGACAGGGGTACGGCATGCATACGAGCTTCTACCAGGCTCGCATGAATTCGGCCTTTCTGTTTGTGATCCGGCGAGAATAATTGAAACAAGAGAAGCATTGCTCAATTTCGAGAAAGGTGAATTCTTCGCAGGCGTTGGCGCAGGGTACACTCCCTGCGATGGCCCACCGATGGAAGTTTTAATGAATATTGATCACCTCTTGCGTGAAAAAGGAATACGTGACAAGACGAGCCTTCACTATATCAGCGATAAGGGACACCTTTTGCCTCCCGGAGGTCCCAAGGTCTGGAAATACCTGGATGACCATTTTAAGAAACGCGAAATCAACGTTCACCTTGAGGTTTTATTAGTAAAACTCGATAAGAATACACTCTATTTTAAAGACGGTAAGACCATGCCCTATGATATGTGTTTACTAGTGCCACCCTATCGCGGAATCCCGGCGATGGAAAACTCCGGTCTAATCGATGAGCGTGGGTTTGTTCCAGTGCACATGAAAAATATGCTTGCGAAGGAATCGGAGCACGGAAATATCTACGCAGTTGGAGACTGCATTGGTAATCCCGGCCCAAAACAGGGCCATTTGGCATTTATGCAGGCTACCGTCGCGGCAGAGCATATTGCCTGGAGGGTTAATCAAAAAGGCCTCGTGAGAATGTACCTGCCTGAATTTCGCTGTGTTATGGACCAGGGAGGCGGCATAGGGCTATATACTTATTCGCAATATATGTCGGAAGGGGATGGGTTGAAAATTGAGATTGGAGAAGAACCATATAAGTCGAAAATTCGATTCGAAGAGATATTTTTGGAGAAAAAAGGCGACATTGGAGAACTCCATCATCAGATGATGAAATAAGAACTTATTCACAGAGGTTTTGCCCCCCACTATTTAGCCCACCTCCAAAGTCAAAAAAAGCCCTGATACTGCTCGAATTCTTATAAACGTACGAATTTTAAGTCACTAAAAATGTGTCTCATAAACCTTCATTTTTGAGACAGTTCGCCCCGTGTCTCAAAAGCTAATTATCATATGCACTCGTTTTCATGAGTTTTGGACGGTTGATATAGTGTGTTATAAGTTAGGTTTTTGAGATTGAAGTGGATATCAATGCTTCAACTATTGGGACAAGGTCGGGTCCACGGAAGATCTTTGAAGAAAATCCTTGTTAAACATTTACTTCTCAATTAGTTTAGAACAACTCTCTTTAATGGATACCGGGGTATTATTGTTTGGAAAATCTCCCAACATTGGTCTTAGGTCTTTCCCTTATTCTCGGACTTGCTGCTCTTATGCTGCCGATAGCAAGGCGTTTTAATATACCCTATACCGTATTGCTGGCTATTGTAGGTTTTATTCTTGGTCTTATTGAGGTCGTTGTCGATCCGGTAGGAGTCGGCGGAATTTTAGGTGACTTTCTCTACAGCCTTAAAAATTTCAAAATCACATCTGATGCAGTGATGTTCGTATTTCTCCCCGCTCTTATATTCAATTCGAGCCTATCTATCGATGCGCACAGGCTTTTGGATGATTTAGGTCCGATATTACTTCTTGCGATAGCCGGACTGCTCATATCCACTGTTTTTATCGGATACAGCATTTGGATTGTCTCAGGTATGAGCATACTTGTCTGCCTTCTTTTAGGAGCCATAGTGTCCGCTACCGATCCTGTGGCTGTAGTATCGATATTCGAAGATTTACACGTCCCGAAACGTCTCGCAATATTAGTCGAGGGTGAAAGTCTTTTCAACGATGCCACGGCTATCGTTTTATTCTCAATACTCAGCCTGATGGTAATGGGAAATAGCGACTTCACTCTGAAGGAAGGAATATTTCTGTTCCTTAAAGTATTTCTCGGTGGAGTGATCGTCGGATATTTGATAGCCACGATCACGGGAGCTCTGTTTAAAAGAATGAAAAAAGTACCGATTGTTAAAATCACGCTGACGATCTCCCTGGCTTATCTTTCTTTTATTATCGCCGAGCATTATCTCCATGTCTCGGGTGTAATGGCGACGTTGACTTCAGCATTGGTAATAGGCTCCGTGGGAAGGTCGACTCTCAAGCCTTCCACCTGGAAAGATCTGGTTGAGACTTGGGAACATATAGGATTTTGGGCTAATTCTCTGATCTTTATTCTTGTCGGAGTGATCGCGCCTCAAATTATCTTTAATATTGGAATGACCGAATTAAAGATATTAGCGATTCTCACAATCGCAGCTCTACTTTCGCGCGCGTTTATCATCTACGGGTTGCTGCCTGTGCTATCGATCGGGAACATGATAACCAGGGTGAGTACTGCATTCAAAACTGTCATGTTTTGGGGAGGATTGCGCGGCGCAGTTTCGCTTGCTCTCGCTCTCGCTGTGATGGAGAACTCCTCCATCTCGCATGAAGTAAGGCAATTTATCGGCATACTTGTCACCGGGTTCGTTTTTATTACGCTCATGATAAATGCGACCACTATCGGTTGGGTGGTTAGATTTTTCCGATTGGACAAGCTCTCTCTAACCGACCGAATCATCAGGGACCGCGCCACTGCACTCTCTCTGAGTGAGGTATTCGTAAAGATCGAGACTGCCACAACAGAATTACAGGCGGACCCGAAGATATCGGATGCATTGATCCGAAGTTACAAAGAGCGCGTGAATGAGATGAAGACATCTGTGGAACAAATAACTGAAATCACCGAGGAAGAATGGCTTGTTATCGGCTTGCTTGACATATCGATTCAGGAAAGAGAAAACTACCTTAAACTTTTCGGTGACAGATTGATCGATTCAAATATTATCAGGCAGCTCCTCTCGAGGAACGATAATCTGCTTGACGGCATTCGATCCAACGGGGTAATAGGTTATACGAATACGTGGCAGGAAAACCTAAGATTCGACTGGCGTTACGGATTAGCGATGCGATTGCACAGAAGTTTCAGTTATACCGGCTACCTTTCGCAACTCCTTTCAGAACGGTTCGAAATTCTTATGGCGGATTCCACTACCATTAACCGACTCATCAAAACTTCTATTTCTGAGGTTTCAAAACTATTGGGACCGGGAATCGAAAGAAATCTGGAAATTTTGCTGAATGAACGTTATACGAAATCTGAGAAGGCTCAGACCATGCTCAAACTTCAGTATCCAGTACATGCAGCGGCTTTGGAAAAGAACTATTTGGGGCGGATGGCGTTGAGACTGGAGGAATCAATCTTTGAAAATATGCTGGATAATTCAATAATTGACAGGGAAGTTTTTGCCGATTTGGAAAATGAATTAGATTTAGCGTCTAAAAAACTTGATAAAATCCCCGAGCTCGACTTGGGGTTAACGCCCGTTAAACTTGTATCGTCTGTTTCGTTCTTATCTAATCTTGATCCCGCCCATCTTCAGAAGATCGTCGGTCTATTGAAAACGAGATTAGCGCTGCCGGATGAACTAATAATTAAAAAGGGCATGCGAGGTCAGGCAATGTACTTTATTTCGAGCGGAGCGGTGGAGGTGGAGTTGGATCCCGAACCGGTTCTTTTGGGCACCAACGATTTCTTTGGAGAGATTGCCCTGTTACTGGAAATTCCGAGGATCGCTAACGTTCGTGCTTTAGGCTTTTGCGAACTTTTGGTTCTTTACGTGAAGGATTTCCAGACTCTGCTCGACTCTGAACCGGAACTGCGTAAGACGATCAAACAGGTAGCCGAGGAACGTCTGAAAAGGGACCGTATGGTCTGAGCTATTTAATTATTCCACCGATCATCTGACGTTCACCATTAAACCTACATTCTATGTCACGGATTAAACCCCACATTTGTAATTTTCCCATAAACGTGTGGGTTGGAAGTCACGAAAAATATGCGGAGCATTGTCTATTATAATTTACCTTGTAATCTTAAAACTATAACAGTACTATACTTCAGCGCCTTAGACCAATTCCACTCAGGAGGGGAAAGATGAAAATTCTGCAACGGTTATCGCTTACAAGTATTTTATTATTATATGTCGTCTTGGCCGGCTGTTCTGATGAAGCCAAAAATGTTGCTACCTCCGCTGATGGTGTACCCATAAGCTTCAGTGTATATGGAGAAGGGACACCGGCAATTATTTTCGTTCACGGCTGGTGTTGGGGTCAGAATAATTGGAACGGACAAATCCTGGAATTGTCACGGCAGAATAAAATCGTTACAATTGATCTTGCCGGTTTCGGAAAATCCGGTCACGGTCGTACCGATTGGACTATGGAGGCTTTCGGAGAGGACGTCGTTTCGGTTGTTGAGAAGCTCGGCCTCGAACAGGTAGTGCTTGTAGGATTCTCAATGGGGGACAAAGTTATAGTCGAAGCTGCACGGCTTATGCCGGAACGTATTATCGGATTGGTAGGGGTTGATAATTTCAAAAATGTGGAACAGAAACTTACAGATGAACAGATTGATGGATTCATAGCGCGTACGGATTGAAAGGGCG
>JADFMS010000017.1 GCA_022563775.1 Fidelibacterota bacterium
TAACCTAAAAATTGTCCCTTACTATTAAACTTATGGACATATTGAAACTGGTCATCAATAGTTGCTTCTTCTACCAATGATAACATTTTTAATGCTTCTCCATATTGCTTTTGATAGATATATAATATGTATTTCATACCGAGCAGTAGCGGTGCGTTCAATGAATTGACATTCTGTTCAGCTTTATCAATGACTCCCTGAGCTTTCTGAAAATCTCTATCCCGGCTTAGATGGATTAATACCAAGTTCCAATAATTTATCATCTGATCCGGACTAAGAGATATTGCTCTGTTTAAAATCCGTTCAGCGTTGTCGTACATCCTAAGTAGGGCATAAGTTTGTCCCTCATTAAAATGGGTGTCCGAAGTGCGTGGATCCAATTCTGTGGCTTTTCCAAAATTAACCACCGACTCCATAAATCTTCCCTGTCGTCGTTGAACGGCAGCGATACCCGAATACAGATCACTGCTATTATGACCTAATTCATTTGCGATTTCAAATTCCTTAAGAGCCTTCTCGTAATCTAAATATCCATGGTAATAGTACCATCCCAGCACCACATGTGCTTGAGGCAATTCTGCATCTATACTCAATGCTTTATCTACTGCTTCTTTCGAGTCATTTAATCGCTCTTCTGTCCTATCGAAGTGAAACCAGTACATATCGGAGTGCGCGCGTGATAGTCTAGAATAGGCGTTTGAAAAACCAGGGTCTAAATCGATAGCTTTCTGATATAATTCAATGCCTATTTCGAAATCGTTTTTATTGTTACTTCCATATGTATAATCATTGCCTCGCAAGTAATAATTATACGCTTCTATATTATCAGTGAGCTTTTTGTCGATTCGTTTTTCTTCTTCGGGAGTTAAAGACGCTTCTAATGCTTCTGCTATTTTTTTCGCTACATCACTTTGAATTGCAAATATATCATCCATATCTCTGTCATAATTATCAGCCCATAAGTGCTTATCAGTCTCGGTATCTATCAGCTGAGCCGTTATACGCACGCGATTTCCCTCTCTCCGGACGCTGCCTTCAAGTATTGTTGCTACACCTAACTCATTTCCGATTTCGCGCATACTTTTTGTTGTGTTCTTGTATTGCATGATTGAAGTCCTGGAAATTACTTCCAAACTCTTGATCTTAGAAAGCTGTGCCAGTATATCTTCTGTTATACCGTCGGCAAAAAATTCATTCTCAGGATCTGCGCTCATATTTGTGAATGGAAGAACCGCTATCCTTAATTTATTCAGATCTTCTCTTGACTCGACTTCCATTGTGCCGAAGTCAATTTTGGTACCGATTATGACCAAGATAGTTATGACAGCAACCGTAACAATCCATCTCATATTGAACTTACTTGAGGTAGAAGTCGGTTTTTTGGTATCAGTCGTGACATGAGACGGCTCAGATGACCTAGTTACAGTGAAAACTTCCATCTCTTCATCAACATTCTTTAAATCTTTCTTACCAAGTGAAGCCAAACTCAATCCAGATTGATTTTTAATATTCTCATATACCTGATGAGAAACGCAAATGCCACCTGCTTCAGCGAGAGGTTCCAACCTTGAAGCTACATTTACACCATCCCCGTACACCTCATCACCCTTAACTACTACGTCACCCACATGTATACCTATGCGTAATGACATATCGTCCTCCAACTGAAATACATGCTGAATCTCAAGCGCGGCGTTTACCGCTTCCTTAGCACTGTCAAACCGACAAAACGTACCGTCGCCAACATATTGTATTATTTTACCGTCGTGCTTATTGATATGAGGCTTCATCAAATCGCGGTGTCGCTCGATTAGTTCTCTCGCCCTATCCTCATCCTTCTGCATCATAGCAGTATAACCCACCATGTCTGTGAACATGATGGCAGCAAGTTTTCGTTTGGGCTCAGATGGCATATTTCTTATATCTTCCTAAATATGGTTTTGTAGAATTAAGTAAGAAAGTTACTCGGATGGATGACTTCCCGCAAGATAAATGATTTCTGAATTGATTCTTAAGGAGTTCCTCAGTGCGCCCAAAATGTGCCCACACAAAGATTACTAATTGACACGTATAATCTCATAAACGTATGAGTTTTGGCACACTAAAAAAGTGTCTCATAAACGGTCGTTTTCGTTACTAATTATCACAGTACCGAAACCTAATTTCCAAAATTCGTTGATTTCATGAGTTTTGGCACCGCGAAATAGTGTGTCATAACTTACGTTTATGGGACGGAGCTATCTCAACAACACAATCTTCCTCGTCTGGACGAAATCGGCTGTTTGGAGGCGGTAGATATAAACGCATTCTCTAATCTATAGTTGAGTGTATCCCTTTTTATACAATAAAAAAATTCTGAGATACTACTTGCACTCTCCCGGAAGCTCGAACACGAGCTGACTGTTATATCTTCTAACGTTGAGTGGATCGTCGGGTCATCTGCTATTTCCGGCGGTCCATCTGCATTTTTGCAGATTATATCTTGTGAAATATTATTTTAAACATTATGTTTTGTATCTGGTTTTTAAAGGAATATTGAACAAATGACAGCGGATAATTCACTTTACCCATTATTGACTCCAGGCGAATTCCACGATGCCTGTGGAACCGGTTTCATAACTGAAATTTCAGGAATTCCAAGCCGCCGAGTTATTGATTCCGCGCTCGAATCATTAGAGAGGTTGACTCACCGCGGCGCTCAAAACGCCGATTCAAAAACAGGTGATGGAAGCGGTATTCTTACAGATATCCCCCAAGAATTTTTTCAAAAGATCCTGAAAGATGAATTAGGAATTAGCGCAACTCCTGAAAGTCCTCTGGCGGTCGGCATGGTTTTTACAACTAAGAATGATCGATCGATGCTCATTAAAATATTCCGGTCGGAGTCAAAAAAACAGGGGTTTCAATATTTAGGTCAAAGGGAAGTTCCTGTCAACAAGGATTCACTGGGTGATTATGCGAGGAAAACTTGTCCGCTTATTCTTCAACTGTTTTTCTCTTGCCCAAAAAATCCACGATTACAGATAGAATCTTTTCTCTATCTTATGCGAAAATCTATTGAAACGAAGATCACTCGTAAAGGAAGTGATTCTTATATCTGTTCGCTTTCCTCCAAAACGATAGTTTATAAAGGACTATTGTCTGCCCACCAACTTCGCCGATTTTACAGTGACCTTGAAAATCCTGAATATGTCGCGAAAGTAGCTATTTTTCACGAGCGTTACTCAACGAACAGTATCTCAAACTGGGCAATGGCTCAGCCCTTCCGGTTTTTAGCCCACAACGGAGAGATAAACAGTATTAAGGGGAATCGACTTTGGATGCAGGCAAGAGAAGGTGAGCTTAAATCCCAATATTGGGGCGATGACCTTAAAGTTCTACATCCTATAGTTTCCAACGAAGGAAGCGATTCGTTATCACTTGATAATGTGCTGGAGTTTTTAACTCGCAGCGGACGGGACATTTTTCACAGCGTTATGATGCTGATCCCTGATTATTATGCCCATTCTAAAAACATTGAACAATCACTAAAAGATTTTTTTATCTATCATGAAAATCTAATGGAGCCATGGGATGGCCCTGCGGCTTTAGTATTCACTGATGGTGATTTCGTGGGAGCGAAACTCGACAGGAATGGACTGCGACCGTTACGGTACACGGTAACGAAAGACGGATTGATTATTATGGCTTCCGAAGCAGGCGTGATCGAGGTTGAGACAGAGAATTTAGAATATCACCGTCATATGGCTGCTGGTGAAATTCTCTCGGTAGATCTAAACGGTGGTGGGATTACAGAAAATGATGATCTAAAAAAACTTGTAGCGCAGAATTTTCCCTCCACTGATCTTCTGTCCGAGAATGTTAAGATCATTCAACATGATGATACTTTTGATGGGTTTAATCTTTTCGAATTACCTTCAATCGGTTTTGACAAACGCCTTAGGACAGCTTTCGGTTGGGAGAAAGAAGACTTGAACCGGTATCTTATTCCTATGGCAAAAAGCAGTAGGGAGCCTATTGGTAGTATGGGAGACGATACACCACCAGCCATTCTATCTTCAAGAAATCGCCGATTTTATGACTATTTTAAGCATACATTTGCTCAAGTAACAAATCCTCCGATAGACCCGATCCGTGAGAAGTTCGTGACAAGCCTTTATGAATATCTTGGCAGCGAGGCGAACCTACTCTCTGAAAAACCATTTTTTAACGGTGCTATCAGAATAGAAAGTCCAATTTTATCACCGCGTGAACTTGCGAGCATAATGGACAATCATTCATGGCTTCCACATAAAAAAGTCTATGGTCATCTTTCGATCGACGCGAATCTTAAAGATCAACTTGAAAAAATAATGACAGAATGCGAAGAAGCGGTTCAAGCCGGGCATAAATTGATATTATTGAGTAATGAAGATATAACTCCTGAACTGATACCAATTCCGATGGCGCTGATTGTTTCTGCGGTACACCATCATCTTATTTCAAAAAAAATACGAAGCAAGGTTTCCTTACTTTGTCTCTCCGGAGATATAGTGGAAGATCATCATGTAGCTTGCCTCGTTGCCCTCGGAGCGAGCGCAGTTTATCCGTACATGGCTTATGAGCTCATCAGAGAGGAGTTTTCTGATGATAACGACTGGACAAAAATGATGGGCAATTACAGGTATGCTCTCGAAAAAGGGCTACTCAAGATCATGGCAAAATCAGGCATTGCTACCCGGAACAGCTACCACGGTAGTATGCTCTTACATGGTTTTGGCATCTCTCAGGAGCTGCTCGATAATTATTTTCCTTCAATCAAATGTCAGACAGGCGGCATAAATTTAGGTCACATTGAAGCAACTATGCGTGAGAACCACTTGCAGGCATTTTCAACCGAGTCGACCAGGTTAAAAGAAAGCGGTCGGTTTCACTTTCGCAAGAACGGCGAAAAACATGGGTATAGTCCGGATGTTTTTAAACTAATTCATAAATCCTCTCGAGGCGAGCCCGCAGATAATCTTGACAAACCCTCTCAGCCTATTTATATACGGGATCTTCTTTCATTTAAAGGGAAAAATTCTGTTCCCCTCGAACAAGGGGAGGAAGTCTCCCAAATACTTAGAAGGTTCGGCGCAGGCGGGATGTCTTTCGGCGCAATCTCTGAAGAGGTTCACCGCACAATAGCGAGGGGGTTTAATATGTTCTCAGGAAGGAGCAATACCGGGGAAGGCGGTGAACAGCCGGACCGATTTGCTCATTCAAACCCCGATAAAATAGAATCGTGTTACGTAAAACAAATCTCAAGCGGAAGATTTGGGGTTACGCCGGAATATTTAGCTGCCGCAAATGAGATACAAATAAAGATCTCACAGGGTTCAAAACCGGGAGAAGGGGGTCAACTACCCGGCCATAAAGTAACCATGCCGATAGCAGTCATACGGAATTCCACGCCCGGTGTACCTTTGATCTCTCCTCCACCCCATCATGATATTTATAGCATCGAAGATATTGCACAGCTTATTTATGATCTGAAGAAAGTAAATCCGCGCGCACCAGTTTCAGTCAAACTCGTTTCGCAGCCGGGAGTGGGCTTGATAGCGTCCGGGGTAGTCAAAGGCGGCGCGGACATTGTCCTAATTTCCGGACATGATGGCGGAACCGGAGCCAGCCCTCTCGGCTCTATAAAGCATTGTGGATTTCCGTGGGAGTTCGGACTCGCGGAAACACACCAGGTATTAACAGCGAACGGGCTCAGAGAAAAGGTAACTCTTAGAGTAGATGGAGGGCTAAAAAATGCGAAAGACCTGATAATAGCCACATGTCTCGGTGCCGAGGAATTCGATTTCGGGACGACCACGCTCATAGCTCTCGGCTGCGTAATGGCTAGACAGTGTCACCTGAACACATGTCCTGTGGGCATAGCGACACAATCTGAAAAGCTGAGAAAAAAGTTCAAGGGTAAACCTGAGAATCTGATTAAATTTTTCTCAGGTCTAGCTGAAGATTTTCGACGCTTACTGACAGTAACAGGATTTTACTCAATAGACGACTTGGTGGGAAGGACGGATATTCTTGAATTAAACCCGGATTTCTATAAGTTGATTGACGAACGCGGTATAAATCTCAATGCAATTATTAATCCTAATGCCACCAAAGGGTTGCCGTTAAAAAGCAAGAGGAAGTATTATTCTCCTCCTTCGAAGAGCGACGAGCATTTGGACGAAGCGATACTTTCCGAATCCAGACAAGTGATTATGACCCATGGAAACTTGGTATTAAATAAAAGAGTTAGAAATACTGATCGTTCTATCGGCACCCGTCTTGCCGGCGAGCTTTCATTTCTCTTTGGAGAAAAAGGATTTAAAGGACATATTCAGCTTCGTCTGAAAGGTTTTGCAGGACAAAGTTTCGGAGCATTTCTTACAGAGGGTCTCGAACTGCGATTAAACGGAGCCGCCAACGATTACGTTGGAAAAGGGATGTCAGGGGGTCTTATAACTATACGATTCGATAGAGCTATCAGAGAATCACACCCTTCTCAAACGATTATCGGCAATGTTACTCTTTACGGAGCTACAGGCGGAAAGCTGCTCGTAGCGGGTAAGGCTGGTGAGCGATTCGCTGTGAGAAATAGCGGAGCGATGGCCGTTGTGGAAGGGACTGGAAGCAATTGCTGTGAATATATGACGAGAGGAACCATTTTGGTTCTCGGAGCTGTCGGCAATAATTTTGGAGCCGGAATGTCCGGTGGAGAAGCCTACGTTTGGATCCGTGATGAAGAATCGTTTGAAAATCTTAACACCGAATTTGTTAGAGCTGCGTCATTACAGTCAGGGGACGAACGGGTAATTCTGAAGTTATTACGTGACCATCGCTTACATACCGGTTCCCTCTTAGCAAAAAGTGTTATTAAGAATTGGAATACCGAAAAAACAAACTTTTACAAAATAATCCCCCTGACAATGGACATTATCAATTTTGACGAAATCTATGATCAACAGGTTTCAAAAAGAATGGGCATTCTACTGAACGAATAGAAAAAGATCCCTTCTTATTGCCACTTCATTCTCTTTGACGTGCTAATATAACTTGAGCCCCCGGCTGTTTCGTAGAGGCTCCTCCAGTGGACTCCCCGCTTTCAGCGGCACAAATCACGCCATCGGCGGGGCGAATCCGCCAGCCGGCGGAGTTTTAGAAGGCCGTTGATTGCCCGTGAGTATCAGGCACTTACAGGGAGCAGTGATCTGAGAATGACCATTTTGATTTCCTATTTTGCCATTGGTTGTCAAAATTCAGAATAATCTACCACTGAACAGAAGCAAATTCAGCATTCAATTTGACCTGGTTGGGCTTCTTTGAACTATTTATTCAAGCAAACCAGTTACTGTTAATCGTGATTCGTAAATATCAATGCATTGACCGCATACAGGATCTGATAATTTCCAATCAAGATTTTCTTTTTGAATCAGTTCGATGATCTCCTCGGAAAATAGTTTTGGAATAACTGAGAGGTCAGTTGAACTGAAAGTACACAACGAACAATTACCCTTGCTGATATCTTTGGCGTCCTTACGGTCTTTGAGCCAGCCGAGAGGATCAACGACGAAATCTACCAATTTTTCATGCATCGGGTTGGGATTATCAAAAAAATAGTCAAACAATTTTGAAGATTCACCCAGCGGTAACTGAAAAGTTTGTTGGAATTTCTCAAAATGTATTTTTTTCGGTAATGAAGTTTGAAATTCTTTATTCGACAGGCGACCGTCTACAGTCAAATCCCATAGCACGCTGTACCTTTGCAGGAAGAGCGAGTCTATTAACGAACTTACCTTAGGATCGGATGAGTCAATCTTGTATCCGAAGTCCGGGTTTAGTATGTCTTCAATATGCTGAAGTTCGTGTCTAAGATAATCAAGCAGTCTGTCAGTATTACGAAATTGTTCGGGCGTTAGCGTAATGAGGATTGACGTGTTCTTTTCATCGCTGGAATATAGTTTGTCATTCTTCCGAAAAAGCTCAGCTCCCTCCTTTTTCTTTGCCGGCGCCTGAACTATCGCCACACGGTCGACCTTTGAGATAATAAAAGGATAAGAACATAGAGATTCCACTAAAGGAGTATCGAGCGCAAGCTTTGCGAACCAAAATAGATGAAAATTCTGAAATGCAGAATCTCTTTGTTCGGTATCCTCTATTTCGTATAGCGCATTTCTTTGATCCCGAAATACCGTCTCTTCCTCCCTGTCGGAGATAAAACGCATGACAGCTTCTTCGATCAGCGTTGGTGAGTATTCCAAAATGGATCTTATCTCAGCAAATAATTTGTACTTTACCTCCATAGGCGCTGAAATATCGACAACTGTTACTTCGCTGTTTTCTGTTGCAATTTCAGGCTTCAATGTTAAATCTGTTCCATTGGGTTACCTTCTCCTGCTCCTGCCAATTCCTCTACACCGCCGCTAAATTCACAATCAAAACAATCATCAACTTCAACGCTGGATCTGAGGTGAAGCTTTTCCGAACCGGATTTTAAATTGAATCGAGTACATTCGATTTGAACGAAGTTCCGCAGCAGCCTTCCGAGATTGCCGTAAAATCCGCCCGGGTCTTCCTTCAGACAAAGGTGGCTAAACGTTGGAGTAAACCGCGCGAGATGATCTTTCAGAAAAGACCGTTCAGCCTTTAGGGTTTCTTTCAACATTGCCGATTTTTTATTTTGTATCGCATACGCTTCTTTTCGCGTGAGGAAGCACATGAATTCCAACTCACAGGCAACATGATCGATTCTCTCATGCTCCGCAACATTTAATTCCAGACCAAAGGCCGTAAAAAATCCCGAGATATCTGCCAGCTGATGCGGTTGTTGGAAGAGATTCTTATCGCCAAACTCCGTCTCGTACGGCGGTACGCTTGAACGTGCGCTGTGACCGAACAAATTGTAATACTTGCTTTTCAATTTATCTTTTAACTCTGCATTCACTTCCATCGCAAGATTTGAGACATCTTCTATAAGATTCTCGTCAATTATTGAAACCAGTTCGACAAACATTGAATTCCGTTTTTTCGATATGAGCCTTTTGACGGTTTCTTCAACCGGAGGTCGAAATCCGAGAGTTAATGCCTCGTAAATGCCGCTTCTGCAAAGAGCAATTTCAGCGTCATTAATATTTATTTTATGAGTCATATTGTTAACCTCATTAAATTGAGTTTGCATATTTTTTTGATCTTTCGTAAATCGGTTCGTCAATAGTTGTACGGAAAAGTTCTGTGCCGTCTTTGCCGTACGCAATGACCGTATCATTATAAATATTGACGGGTTTACCCCTGAGAGTACCTTCGTAAATCTTAGGTCCTTTCTCAAACTGGTAACTGAAAATTATTCGATTTGAACGCCTGAAGAGTTGCAACACTGCCAATAGCTCTCTGCTGGGATTCATATAATTTTCTATAGCTTGATCGACTCCGGGACCGAACATTTGTTTAAGATATTTTCTCGGCACCCATCTGGGCGGGATGTAAAAGCCGTTCGGAGAAGTTCCGAACTGCGAATAAAGCGGAAGCGCTACTTTCGCTTCATGAATCATATAATACAACGGATTGGATCGATCTTTCGTCCAACTGCCATCGTTGTTCATCTTGATCAAACCCTGCATCCTCATCTGACCTATACAAGCGGCCATACAGCGTGTTTCCATAGGAGTTCCTTCGGACTCCGGATCGGTTCCCTCAACACGTGGATAACAGCCAACGCACTTTTCGGTGATTCGTGTATTGCCTCTGTACATCGCTTTTTTGTATGGACATGCTTCCACACATTTTCTATAACCGCGGCATTTTTCCTGATCAATTAAAACTATGCCGTCTTCCGGTCTTTTATAGATCGCTTCACGGGGACAAGCGGCGAGGCATGCAGGATAACTACAGTGATTACATATTCTCGCTAAATAAAAGAACCAGGTTTTATGCGTTGGCAGTTCAACGCCTTCCTTATCCAACTCGTTGATCTTTCCGAGTTTTCCTTGAGGGTTATCCTCATAAATATTCGGAGAATTCCACTCGTGATCTTCCGGAAGATAACCTAAAACTCGTGAGCTGTTCGGCAGCAATCTTCTTTTGATAGCTTCGAAGATCGTCTTTCCTTCAAACCTGTATTTCCCGTTTCTCTTCCTCCATGTCTGTTTACCCGGATTAGCTTCCTCAAGAAGTTTGAGGATCTTCGCATCCCAGAATTGAGGATATCCGCCATACGGCTTGGTTTCCACATTAGCCCACCACATCTGTTCCTGCCCTTTACTGAACGTCCAGGTGGATTTGCAAGCCATCGTACACGTTTGACATGCGATGCAGCGGTTTATGTTGAACACGAATGCGAACTGGCGATCGGGATAGGCTCCTTCGTATGGATAATCCATTTCTCGATTTATCTGCCAATTTTTAACTTTAGGCACGGTACTCCTCCTTTTGCTGATAATTCGTTAAATATTTATGTTTGCTCAATCTCATTTCTTATTCTTGATGTAGGTCGCTGTTGTTTACACGATCAATTATTCTGACGCTTCCCCACACAGAGATACATTCGTCTACGATAGTTTCTATCTCATTTTCTCCAAGCTGAAGATAAGCCCGGTGTGCTCCTGCATATTCGCAATTACTGAATATTCCCATCAGTTTATCTTTATCCATCCCAAGTCGAGCGAACTCTTCAGCAAAAACGTAAGCCATATCTTTCGCGGCATCTTCATCAACTTCGAGCTCGACTCCGACTAAAACGTTAGGATCGCTTGGATCCGGATCATTGTAGGGCATACCTTCTCCTTCTATTCTTTCATGTCGATTAAACCACCGGCGATATATCTTTTCATGAACTCGCTCTCATTGTCCGGCGTGAAACCTGTCGTGGCAGGCTGCCATATTCCAAGCCCGCCCATCCCTCCGTCTTCAGCTTTTGTTACCTTCACGATAGTTTCCTTCGGGACGGTGTTTAAAGCGTGATTATCCGATTCACCACCAAATATAAACCCCATGTAAGCTTTCGTCTTATGGAATAGGGTGTCCGTTTGGTGCATCGGCATATGCCAATTACGAGTAATCGACTGTTGTGAACCGTAACGCAGGTTCGCCTGATATCCCGTATTGGCGGACAATGCGCGTCCGTCGGGTCGTGATTCATGAGCTCTTACGCTTTTCTCCGTAGCGATGAACGGGGCGTGCTTCATCATCACAATATTATATGGATAAGCATGATTGTACTTTGCCCTCAGCATACATCTTGAAACACGGTAGAAAAATTCCCCCGGTTTAGCGCCTATATAAGGTCTATCGGCAGGATTTGCGTCTATGTAAACATAATCCCCGTCTTCAATTCCAAGGTCACGCGCTGCCGCCGGATTTATGTGGAGCTGATGCTCACCTACGCTCGGTGACCGTTTGTCCAGTCTGTACGGATCGCCGAAATTTGAATCGTACAGCATATGCCAGTCAACGTTCGACCATCCACTGTGAACTCTGTGACGAGTCTTAGGCGTTAAACAGTAAAATGTAAATCCTTTCTCCCAGAGGAAGTTCTTTGTCCTTCTCGCCTTCTTCCAGCTCATTTTAATGTTGCGGATAGTCCGATCATCCCAGTGCTCTGCCTTTATCGAAATTCCGTAATCATCCGGACGAATGTATGGGTTTGAACTCACTATAACGTTCGGCAGGTATGGAGTAGCTTCGGGACCTTCTCTATGCACTATAAAATTCTCTCCGTATTCTATCGCTTCCGGAATATCGGAATACGCGTTCAATCTCCCCGTATCGGTGTGGAACGGTTCACTGTCATTGATCTGCTCGAAGAACGGAATACGCGGATATGTCCTGAACATCATGAGCGCTCCACCGGATGGTCCGTACTTGCCAGCCATTATATCATCCAATTTATATCCGGAAGTCGTCGTACTCGTATCCAATAGACGCTGGATATAAATACTCCGTTTCCCTTCATACTCAAATTTGAACATATCAGTAAAGCGAGAATCGCCGGTCACCTTTGCAAGACTCTTAGCGATTCCTGCGATTATAGCAAGATCGTCCCTGCTGTCGAACACCGGAGGGATTCCTCCTTTCCAGATCTGTAGAAAAGGATTTGAACAGCTCGCCGTAATCTCAAGATCGTCAAACTCGAGCCATGAATTGGCGGGAAGCGCAATATCCGAATATTCAATCGAGGCTGTCATCTGAATATCGAATGAGACTATCATTTCAATGTTCGGATTAACGTTCTTGATCATCTCGTAAACCCATTTCGCATTATTTATTAGATTCACGTTATTAAAAAGAATCGCTTTTGTGGGAGTCGGCATATGAGTATCACCGGTGAAATTCTTCCTTCCGTATTTCGGAGTGTCCACGATCAGAGCTTTATCGCCGTGATTCCAATACGCCGGTTCCTCGCCCTTTGCGTAAGCGTGGACTTTTACATCCTTTCCGTGAGCATTCGGATCAAGATTCGGCTCAAACGGATCCTCGGCGACCCATCCCTTAAACCCGGGTCCTGTCCATGGAGAACCCTGAAAAAGCCCGGCTTTATAATTTCCTGCCCAGGTGTGGCAGCCGGCACCCGGCGCACCCAAATTCCCCGTGAGCATAATCGGTAGGTATGCCGCTCTGTTCATCTCTGTTGCATGGAACCAATGGTTTATTCCCTCACCCTGATGAATGGCAACAGGTTTTATTTTAGCGATATCCTTCGCTAATTGTTCAATTAATTTCTTCGGAGATTGAGTAATTTCCACTACGCTGTCGATGTCGTAATCCCTTAGATGGATCTTATATAACGACCAAAGAGTAGCTACCTCCACTTTGGATCCGTCTACAAGTTCCAACGTAAAGTTTCCGTCGAGAACAGGATTTATCCCTTTTTGTTCCATTGTATCACCGACATCGTCTCTAGTCAGTGCCTTAAACTCTTTTGAATTTCTATCATAGACTACAAAATCGCCTAACTTTTCATGCTGCTCATCGGTAAATCCCTGAATTTTTACTGAAGGACCCTCTTTTGACAGATCACTCTTATAATTGTGAAACAGTTCCGCTGCACGCAGTCTCTTCAAATTATCTTTCCTGACCAGAAGCGGGAAATCAGTGAATCTCTTCACGAATGATTCGTCATGCCAGTTCTTATCGATGATGATCTTTGTGATTCCCAACCAAAAAGCCGCATCTGTAGCCGGCCGAATTGGAATCCAGTAGTCGGCTTTGGTTGACGGCGGTCCATATTCAGGAGCTATCACCACAATTTTTGCGCCCCTCTCCATGCATTCTATAAACCAATGAGAATCGGGCAGTTTATTCTCTACCAAGTTTTTCCCGTCCATGATAATGAGCTTTGAAAAGCGAAGATCATTGAAATCACAGTCAGATGCTTGGAGTCCATGAACAAACGGCTGTCCGGGCGCCTGGTCGCCATGCCAGGTATAATTGGAGAAATTCCGTCCGCCAAGAGCCTTGTCTTTTCCGACTCCCCGGTTCTTCGCATCAAGCAGAGCGAGCGAATTATTCAATCGATACATTCCGTATTTACCGATAACTCCTAAGAGACCCATACCACCACGGATTTTTATAGTCCTTGTACCCGCTTCTTGCATCGCCTCTACCATTTCAGGCTGATACCCTTGCTTCAAAAGTTTCTTTTTACCTTTCTCTCCGCTATAGCGTTTAGAGATTGACGCTAAAGCTTTTGCTATATTATCCAATGCGTCGTCCCATGATATCTGGACAAACAGATCATCACCGCGGCTGTCAAATTTATATTTCTTCTTGAGTTTCGGAGTAAGTTCCGGAAAACCCGCATCGGCCCATCTTTTCCAACCCTTACGAACAATAGGATGTTTTAACCTGTAAGGACCATATAGAACTCTGTGAAAAGTATAACCTTTTGCGCATTGCCTCGGGTTCCAGTTATTCGTTGCGTGATTTCCTTGAAGATCCGAGTAATTTTGGTAATCATAGGTCGAGCCCATCCGAACGACTATGCCATTCCGGACATATGCTCTCACTCTACAAGCATGCGTGTCGTTTGGAGAACAGACCCAATCAAACCAGCTGTCATATTTATACTGATTTCTGTAGACTTTCTCCCATCCCCTGTTAACCGACCCAGCCAATGGATTTTCGCCCGGATTCACAGCTGAGAGGAGCTTCATCGGAGTACTCAGTGTATAGGCTAATGCTCCGGCGCCTAATTCCATCCACTTGAGAAACTCCCTTCTCTCCATCCCACCACTATTTTTTCCTTCAGTTTTTTTAGTCATTGTCGCTTCCTCGCTATACTTGAAAATCTCCTGTATTCACGGTTCGTTTTGGTATACTTTTTAATACGCGATTACCAAGTCTTGCCAGATCGTCACCGATTTTTTACCGTCCCGGTCACCGGCGCTTCCGTTCCAGACTGAAAAAGCCACGGAAAGATGCTGTCCCGGAACAAAATCCATACTGTTTTGACCCTCACCCTTCATAGAGCGCCTGAAAACAACCCTATACGTTCCGATATCGTATACCCCGAATGATTGTACGTTCTGCTCGATTATAGGTCGGGCCTTGAGCGTACCGAATCCCGTCGCTGTGAGATTTTCCACGGCAGATTTTCTCGTCGGATCCGATACAATATTCCCTGCTCCCCATCCGGTTATAAAATCCGGATCAGACTCAAGGGTCAGCGCATTACGCGCCGGTTGTTCTAAAGCAGATTTCATAAGATTGGGATATGAGTCGATTCCTAAGTTAGGGTACATTTTATCTATATCCTGGAATGCGGGTTCAAGGTCAGCTTGGCGTTCTGATTTCCACATCCAGATAGTTACAGTTTGGGTTTTTTCACCCATTCCGAAAAAAGGAGGGTCATTTTCAGCTGAAAATTGGACTGCGGCGGCATCGCGGAAATCCTGAACTCGAATCGCCGTATGATCGTCGGTTGCATCTGTCCATGTCAACCTGAGCGACAGCTCTTTACCGTCATGAAGAGCTTGCACTGTCAATATTTCCGGCCTGTCAACTCTCCACCAGAGCGGCATCATATGGATGTTGATTGATCCAGCCTCTCTCCAGATTCCTGCATCAGGATGCTCTGGAATCTTCTCCACTCTGTTCGCTACGATCCTGAATTTCTTCATTTCTGCTATTTCACGCTGTTCCTCGCTTGACATTTCGAGGATGAAATGTGTCAGATGCCACGCCTCCTCTCCGTAAGACCAATCGCTCATAGGCATTGGGGTACCCGGCATCCCCAATACTATCCTGCGGTATACCTCTTTGGGATCGGGATTGCCCTTGAACACACCCATAGTTAGATCCCTCGGCCGTGTCGGCATTCCCTTCTCATCTATCTGGTCGGTGACGCCATCTCCCTCTCCTGTAGTTCCGTGACATGAAGCGCAGGCATCCCGAAACCGTTCAGAGGCTAACCTTGCCCTTTCTAACGTATATTCAGCTTCAGGAGGGATACGCAACATTCCCACTCCGCTGTCACCTACAACCACGTTCGGCTCTATCGGTTCGTTCGCAAAAGATTTGATGTAATGGACGAGACTCCATCTCTCATTTTCGGTTAAGTGCGCCCAGGAGGGCATCGAAGAACCCGGAATCCCCCTCGAAACAGTTCCGAAGATGTCATCATCTGTTGGTACTCTCTCCCATGTAGACACCATCCGATATCGGGCTGCCACAAAATCTCTCGGTTTTGGATATAGTAAGTAGGCTGCTGCGCCTTCTCCTGCCCCGTCCAATCCATGGCACGGCGCGCACTTTTTATCGTACAGAATCTTCCCCACTGCCAACAGTGGGGGTGATGACTCCACATAACTCAGAGGACTCAGGCTCCTTGGCAGCTCACCTGTCTCAATACTCAAAGGTTCCTTGGAGATTTCCGGTTGTGCGCACGTAAACAAAATAATTCCTACTATTGCTATAATTGTTAAAGAATAGGAAGTCTTATTGTGATTGCTCATAGCAATATTCCCTCATATTTTGATATTGACATTCTATCCCCCCATCTGGCACATGAATTGAGGATAAGAATTCCCTTTCGTGGCTGTTTCCATCATTAAATGCTTCTCCGGTTTACAGGATACGGTAAGTTTGATCGCATCCTTGATTTCATTCTCATCCGCTCCGGCTCTCAACATACTCAACAAGTCCGTACCCTGATTACTGGCGAGACACGGAATGAGAACACCCTTTGCAGAGAGTCGCATCCGATTACAGTCGGAACAAAAGTTAGAGCTCAAAGGACTGATGAAACCTACCGTGCCTATGCCGTTAGGTCTGCGGAAATACATTGCCGGACCTGACCCTACAGGCCAATCTTCAACAGGAATCGGTTCTAAAGGATGAGCTAATTGCATCATTTCGTATAATGGAACTCTTCTCTCAAATGAGAAATAGCCTGTCTCCCCCATCGGCATGAGCTCTATGAAACGTACATGAACCGGGTAAGTCTCGGTCAGAGCAGCGAAATCACTTATCTCATCTTCGTTCATACCCCGCGACACGACAACATTCAGTTTCACTGGAGAGAATCCATTATCTAAAGCACACTCGATTCCCTCTAATACGTCCGTGATATCGCCGAAAGAAGTTATTCTCTTGTATTTATCAAAGTTCAGAGAGTCAATGCTGATGTTGATCCGATTTAATCCGGCATCGGATAAAGCAGGCGCGAACTTTTTTAAGAATATCCCGTTCGTACTCAGTGAGATGTCATTTATCGAACCCAATTCTCTTAATTTCCCTATCAATGAGGGCAATTGGGGACGTATGAGAGGTTCTCCCCCTGTAATACGAAGTTTCAAAATTCCTAATTCGGAAAAAGATCTGACGAGGGAAATTATCTCCTCATCTGACATGATATCAGAGGCAGAACTGAATTTCGAATACGATTTAGGGAGACAATAGGAGCAGCGCAGATTACATCTGTCCGTTACCGATAAGCGGAGGTAATCTATGTTTCTGTTTAGAGAGTCAAAAAGCATGTTACAAACGACATCTCCTTATAAACTTGAGATATTTATTCAGTCAACGGCAACGACGGCGTCAGTGGGATTCTCCAAATAAACCCCGCTTAATTTCTCCAAAAGACGGTGAAATTTTTCATGTACTCCCGGACCAATTTTCTCTTCCTCGGCTCTTTCGAAATCCACTAAAAGAGATTGCTGCCTCTCTTCCGGAATATGAATATCGGCCATTTTGAAAAGAACGTTATTCTCTTTATCAATGTGCTCCGTTAACAGTGCGATGTATTTCCTCGCATATCGGACAAACTCTGCAGAGGCGGATTCCTTTCCATCTTTGTAGTCATCAATAGAGTTGCTCATGCCTTTAACATTATCTCGCCCTACGATATGCTCCGATAACATTATACCTATCGGCCCACCCTCATTGGGTATACCATATTCTTCCAGGGCAGGAAAGAGTATATCCTCTTCTTTACCATGATGACATTTGTCAGCAAACACCTTGAAGAACTCTACTATATTTTCGAGATCTATTGATTTCACGTTTTCTCCGGTATCGAGCCTGAGACAGACCTTCTCTAAGATATTCAGCATTACCAGTATTGCATCGTGTTCTTTTACCAATATATCTGTTGGTTTCATTTCTTCTCCTGTTAAGGAATTCCACTCGTTAAATGAAATAAAAATTTTGCGAGTGTTGTCACCTTAATTACAATTATTATGCCATTCTTACACTTTTAGGATATCTTTCGGCATAAGCCGCTGATTATCAATGTGATAGCTTTAGTAAGGTTTTAACTGATTAGCTTATTGGGATTGATAAATTCCCAGAAATGCAATATTTCGAGTTCAGATTCTTAATCATGCGAATCCGGAACGTTTTCATTAAACAAGTCGGTGTGTTCTATAGTACATCTTCTACCCACGACAAAGCAGCCATCATCGAGGGCAGTCCTATTGTGGGCAGGGATAGAATTACAGCGTGACGAATCTCATCGGGTTTGACACCTACACGAAGCGCCTTCCGTGTATGAGAGTGAACTGCTCCCTCTAACCTTGCTCCGATCGAGATACCGAGTTTTACCAACGAACGAGTCTTTTCATCCAAAGGACCCGAATTGTGAACCGCATCTCCCAGTTTTTCATAGCTTTCACCCACCTCGGGATATCTTTCCATGAACCGGAGATAAAATGTTGGTATTTTATCTGAATTTGTTTTTGACATCATAAACCTCCTTGATTTTTCTCTGCAGAGTATTTAAAAGGATTCTGAAACGTTCGATTTTGTAACAAAAAAAGTACCGTTCCAAAAGCCAATTATTGTTAGCTCTCGTTTTCGTGATTTTTGGGCGACTAAAAAATCGTAATATTGAGGAATTTTATTAAGAATTCCTAAAATTTGCTTTAGCTTAGAAGATCTTTTTTCATTTCCTCGAATTCTTCCCTGCTGATTTCCCCTTTAGCGTATCGTTTTTTCACTAAATCCAAAGGTGATTCTGAATTTGTCCGTTCTCCTTCATTCCTGCCTCCATCTTGCCCCCAAGGCGATCCGAAGCCCCTTGACCCGAATATCCGCGAGATCACGATCAGCATAATTATCATCATTACCATTGGAAATAACCACATTCCACTCGACCAAAATTCTCCCTGCCACATATTATTTACCTCCATTCACATTTTATAATCTCTTTTTAGACCTTTTTTTATTCCTTGAGACCCTCCTATTTATTCGGTCCATATCGACTATTCATGATTAAGCGTTGATCTTATTCTATGGAACCACGATAGACCTCAAAGCCCTGCCGTTTCTCAGTTCATCCAAGGCTTCATTAATTTTATCAAGCGGATATTCTCCCGTTATAAGCGGCTCTAACTTGATCTTGCCCTGTTCGATCATCTCAATCAAAGGCAAGTAATCTACCGGGCGACAGCCAAGTGAACCCACTATTTCAAGCTCGTAGTACATTAATCTCGCAGGAGAAAACGTCATCTCTTCAGCGGTATAACCAATGACGACCAATCTGCCCCCTTTTTTCAGCAGTGAGTATCCCTGCGATATGGTTGTGGGATTTCCGATTGCTTCAAACGCAATCTCGAACCCACCACCCGTTTCTTTCTTTAAGTTCCGAACGTACTCTTCATCCTCAAGAGGATTTACCGTCTTATATGCGCCTAAGGATTTTGCGAGTTCAAGTTTAGAATCACTAATATCCACAGCATAGACCGAAGCACCCATAGCCGCAGCAATTTGCACAACATTGATACCGACCCCACCACATCCTATTACAACAACTTTATCACCCTGTTTCACTCGTCCCCTGTTTTTGACAGCATGATAAGGAGTTGAAACAGCATCGGCGATGATCGAAGATTTTTTCAGATCAATCGTTACAGGTAAATGCAATAAATCTTTTGCCGGCACCGCTACATACTCAGCGTAAGCGCCGTCGACGTTATTGCCGAACATTATCTGGTTTGCGCAGATATTTTCTCTTTCAGACAGGCAGAACTCACAGTTACCGCAGCTGATAACGGCAGGAATCAGAACTCTATCGCCTTTATCCCATCCCTTAACTCCCTCGCCTAATTCTGCTACAATCCCCGAGGCTTCATGGCCGAGAATCAAGGGAGGTTTTTTAAAAGTAGGCACTCCATGGTCGATATAATGGAGGTCTGTGTGGCAGACTCCGCAGGCAGCTATCTTGATTAGTAGTTCCCCATCTGTCGGAACAGGGGTCGGCACTTCTTCTATAACGAGTTCTTGTCCCACCTGATGAAAAACTGCGGCTTTCATATTAATTGTCCGCCATCAACCTGTATCACTTGACCCGTAATCTGTTTCGCTTTTTCGCTTGCAAGAAAGAGAACCAAATTCGCAACGTCTTCCGGTTTACCGAGCCTTCCGAGTGCGCTCTCTTTAACTGCCACTTCCCTAATTTCAGACGAGAGTGTGGCAGTCATAGATGTCTCTATGAATCCGGGAGCTACGGCATTTACATTTACGTTATATCTGCCCATCTCTCTCGCAACTGTTTTTGTAAGACCTATGATTCCCGCTTTTGATGCCGAATAGTTCGACAGTCCGAATTTACCTCTAAGACCGTTAATGGATGAAATAGTTATTATCTTACCGGATTTTTGATTCTTAAATATTGGCGATACAGCTCTGATATAATTAAAACAACCTTTGAGATTCACGTTCATAACACTGTCCCATTCGTCTTCTTCCATCTTCCAAACAGCGCTGTCTATGTTTATTCCCGCATTGCATACGAGAATATCTAATCCGTTGAACTCATCGAAAACCCGGGTTACAACCTTTCCAGCCTCGTTATAGTCAGTTACATCGGCTTCAAAAGAAATAAATTCTCTATTGAGAGATAAAATTTTAACGGATAGTCCATCGGCATCTTCTTTCTCTCCTACAAATGTTATCGCCACATCTGCCCCCTCACGGGCAAATTCTAACGCTATAGCGGCGCCGATACCTGTGCTGCCGCCCGTTATAAGAGCTTTTTTATCTTTAAGAAGAGCCATTTACGCCGAGTTTTGAGCCGCATTTACCACAGTATTCAAATTCGGACGGGATGCCTTTAGCTTTACATTTTGGACATTCATGTTCATACGGACCCCATAAGAATTCGATTGAACCGCCCTCTGCCATTTTATCCCTGAGCTCTTTGTAACGCGGTTGACGTTTCTCAACGAATGCCGTCATTCCTTCATATGGCTCTAAGGAGGTGAAGTGCAAGCTTAGCCAATCCCGCGCATGTCCTACTGTGCTGTGCCAAGCGAAATCCTTGAAGAAATTCATTTGCTGTTTCGTATATCGAGTACATTCATAGAACTTGTCTTTGAGTTTATCGGCCATCGTTTCAACCGCTTCATCGAGTTTGGTTAAGTCGATCGCATACCCGTTTTCTTCTTTCAGTGCCATTTTTATCTCTTCACTGCTCGCGCCCTCTATGAATTCTCCATCTTTTGTTACAGAAGGCACTACCTGATTAACGAGTCCCCAATCAAGCGCTTTGCCTGGGGAGATAGGTTCATTGAACATAAGGATCTCTCTTGCCCGTCTGTCACCGACAAAAAGAGTAAGCCATTGAGTTGCTCCTCCACACGCTACGGAACCTACGCTTGTTCCTACTTGTTTTATGTAAGCATGCTCTGCGATGATAGACAGGTCACAAGCCAATTGCGATTCGTTACCCCCGCCGACAACGATACCGTTTAGACGTGCGATAGTGGGTTTACCGTTGTTCATAATACTTTCGATGTAACTCCGGAACAATCCCATATACTTCCAATAATCGTGCGGTCTTTTGGTGTATAATTTTTCATATTCCTTTACATCTCCACCTGTGCAAAATGCTTTGTTACCTGCTCCGGTCATCACTATAACCGCGATTGAATCATCATAGGACGCATCGTTAAAAGCCTTTGCAAGCTCTATAAGAGAACCTGTGCTATATGCGTTGTAGTTATGCGGCCGGTTTAAGATAACTGTTGCCACACCGTCCGATTTTTCATAACCAATTTCTTTCAAATCAAGTTCTTCAGCTGTCTTTGGAGTGAATTCTCCCATCATATTTCCTTTAATAAGTTTTCTATCTGTTTTTCATGCAGCAAGGTTTTTCTTTTCAAGTCGCATTATGCCTAACAGTGCTGCACCTATTGCTCCGGCAAATTCCGAGTCCGGGCTTACGTTTAGCGGCGCTTCAAGTTTTTCCTCGAGAGCTTTTATCATCCCCACATTCTTCGTCACTCCACCTGTAAGAGTGATCTCGTTCTCTATTCCTACCTGCCTTAGCAGCGCCACTATCCTATCGGTTATGGATTTGTGAGCACCTTGAACAATATCTTCTACGTCTACGCCCTTGGTCACAAGATTAATAACTTCGGATTCAGCGAGTACAGCGCAGATGTTACTTATAACCTGCGGATTTTTCGAACCAAGAGAGATGCTTCCTATTTCGTCTAGCTCGAGTTCAAGCGCAAGCGCAACTCTTTCCAAAAAGCGGCCTGCGCCCGAGGCGCATTTATCGTTCATACGGAATTTAAGGACTCTTCCCTCTTCGTTGATTTTCATTGCGCGCGCGTTCATTGCGCCTATATCAATAACAGAGCGAGTTTTGGGAAAGAGACGCAATGCGCCGAATGCATTACTTGTGATATCGGTAATTTGAATATGTCTGAATGGAACTTGATACCTCCCAAAACCTGTACTTGCTATGTATTCTATATCATTAAATTCAATGCTTTGAATTTGACATGCTTTGTTCAATGCTGTTTCTGCCGCTTGAGATAAATATGCTCCAGTCATTGTGGTTCCTCTGCCGAGAATCTTCCCCTTTTTGTCAGTTACTACCGCTTTCGTCACTCGCGAACCAACATCTATACCTCCGATGAATTCCATTTATTTAGCAGCAAACGATTTAATTGACACCCGTTCAAGAGCGAACAGGGCTGCCCCGATTGCGCCGGTATACTGGGAATCTTCAGTGGCATTAATTTGTATTTTTAATTTGTCTTTCAGCGCCGCTACCATCCCTATATTTTTTGACACTCCACCGGTGAATGTAAGCTCAGATTCCAGTCCGACCCGCCGCAATAAAGATGAACTCCTTCCTGAAATCGAATTGTGCACACCTCTGAGAATATCTTCCGGTTTCTTGCCCCAGGCGAGATGAGAGATTATTTCCGTTTCAACAAAGACGGTGCAAACGTTTGTTATCCTCAATGGTTTTTTGGATTTTAGCGATATTACTCCCAAATCGTCCAGTGAGATGTCCATAACTTTTGCTGCAGCTTCGAGAAACTTTCCGGTTCCCGCAGCGCATTTATCATTCATACAGAAATCAATCACTTCTCCTTTTGGGCCTACTTTAATTGCTTTTGTATCCTGACCGCCTATGTCGAGAATAGTCCGGGTTCCGGGATGAAGATAATGAGCGCCCTTCGCATGACAGCTTATCTCTGTAATATGCGCATCTCCGAACGGTACGCGGAAACGACCGTACCCTGTCCCAACGGTGTAGGCTATGTCCCACTCTTCCACATCAGCCATCTTCAACGCTTGATTGAATACCCTTTCAGCCGCCTTTACAACATTCGCGCCCGTATTTGTTAATCCACGCGCAATAAGTTCCCTGTTTTCATTCATAAGAATTGATTTCGTCGCAGTGGAACCTACATCTACTCCTGCTACAATCATTGAATTAACCTCAAGCTTCTACTAATCTTCTATGTTCGAGTGATTCAAAAAATGCGTCGATCCGATTTCGCATCTGCGCTTCTGAAAAGTATCTCGGATCCGCGAGATCCGATTCGATGAAGAGCGTTGGAATATTATAATCCCTGATGAAGCGCTCTCTCGCATCCGCCTGACCGACAGAAAATGCCCTGCAACTTTTTACCGAGTGAATAACAAGAGCGTCTGCGTTATAATCATCGATATAACTTTTTATCATTTCAGAACGCATTTTCCAGTTATAGTTGGTGTAGCAATTCGTTGCGTATTCGGCTATGCTGTCGAGTGGTCGAGACGGATCATGCCTGAATCCGAAATCCCAAATGCCGCCGACCTTTGAATAAGTGGATGCAACCGCGCATACATCCCACTTTTTGAATAACTCCCAAAAGGTTCTGAAATGGGGCCATGGGGGAGGTCCTTCCATTACGATACGAAATTTTTCCTCCGGGATCGGACCGGTTTTATGCTGTATTCGTTCTTCGATTTCCAATTTTGCCTTCTGGTAATATTCGACGCATTCTTCGGTTCCTCTGAGTACATAGATCGGCGCCATAAAAAAGACTGCTTCAAAAAACGCATCAAAGGGAGACGGTTCATTTTTCGCCGACTGTAGTATATCAACCCATAGATCTTCAGCCTTTACGGAATTACCGAGAATCTCTTTTAACTTCTCTTCGTCATATTGTATACCCGTCACCCGTTCGCATACCTCGATGAGTTCTTCTAATTGTGAACGTATATATTTCAAATCACCTTTGGTGGGTTTCCCCTCTCTCAAAAACGGTACATCTAACATGAATAGTTCAGTTCCATAAGTTTTTGCAAGCGCTTCGAACCATTTCACATAGGTCATACATCCTGAATAGGTACATACAAGCAAGTCCGGCGGAGAAATCTTTCCGAACGGGCCTATATTATCGGACATCAAAAGACCGATATCATTTTTTACATATCCGCATACATCGGAAGAATAGCCTATATCTTCCGCTTTCATGATGAAATCACCAGCAACTTTTTTCACTCCACATTGGAGAGCGTTGACTTCGGGATATACAAGGTGAAAATCGAATACCCTCAGGAGTTCCGCTATGTTTCCACTAATAAAGAGATAAGCGACTTTTTCATCTTTTTCCTCCGCAGAAGATATTCCCGAATACCAATCATCAAGCAACTTACGTTGATAAGTCCGCGCAACACCTTGATATTTATATTTAACTTCGTCCATTATGAAAAGAAAAGTATCGACTCCACAAAAGTCTCGACCTGAGTCTTAATGGATTCGAATACCCCCATTTTTTCTTCAAATTCGAATGACAAATATGGAATATCGTTCTTTTCGAGCGCATCCTTTAACAGCACATAATCGAATAGCGCCGGTTCGCAGAACTTTGCAGCGCAAAACAGCACTCCTGCGGCACCGGTTTTTTCAACTTTTTCCAATAAGTGATCACTTCTCGAACGATTACCGTCATGTCTGACTGAAGACGGATAACTTATATTGATATACGCTTCAGCAAGATTCCTATAGGGAGATCCTTCTGTCGAAACATCCTCCATAAACCAGCGATATCCGATCAGCAAGTCGTCGTCTACGATATAACAGCCGGCTTCTTCGAGAAGATGGAGCATATCCAGGGGTGGTTGTTCACAGAATGAACCCTCTAATATGACTCTTACGCTGTCTCTTTCTCCCTTATCTCTCGATGATACGGATTCCAACAACTTGTCAAGAGTTTCCGAGAAAACGGACTGGGGAACGAGCGTACCGTACCGAATTATTATGTACAACTCTAATGTCGATAACTTCCAGGGTTCTTTACTTCTCAGTTCGTAAAGTTCCCTAATCTTAGCCCTATTTACATTATATACGGATATTGATTCGAGAATCGAATCTTCATTTGGCTTAGAACCGTTCATTCGGCACAGATTATCAGCAAGTCGTTTATATTCGTGAATCAGATAATCAACCGCGCTTTCCGAATACATATTCTGCGGCAGATGTATGAATTCTACCTGGTGATTAGGAAAATTTCTTTCCCAGATTCCGCTCAAATTTTTTGAAACATCGCAAATCGAGGGAAAAACCATGGCATCCACATCTTTCAGATTTCCCTTGAGTCCGACTTCAAGAGTACTCCGTGATATGGAGCAGATGAATGATTGAATAAGTGAATCAGCATATTCGATTTCTACATCGGAACCTCCTCCGAATATTCCGATGGGGAACATACCACAACCGTCAATGATCTCCCATGGCGTATAAACAGGGAAGGTGCCTACAGCCAAGCCTGTCCTGCTCTTTTTCTTCCACTTGTTTATCTCTTGAAAAGGCGATACAACTTTGCTTTTACATTCAGAGATTATTCGTTCAAAAGTCATTGAATATCCATTACCATTCTAATCTGTTTATAACAGTTACAAAACCATTAGACCCATATTGACCAACTTTTATTTGTAGATTTACATCCGTTCACTGCAACAAAGGTGATGCCTGTATGATATAACCCAAATTTTGTGCCAAAAAGGAAAGAAAGTAGATATTGGCATGTTTATATCTTTTATTATCAACATGATACCTATTCTTTCTAATGGGAGAATTATTGTTATATTTGATCTGAATTCTTACTTTTGCCATACTTGGAGTAAGATATTCTCACGGGTAAGAATCCGTGCATCCGTTATAAAGGGCTTTTATAGATGTGTAATGCTGACAACAAGATTTTATCATGTTATCTTCGGTCAGCTCAATATTACTTCATGTCCCATTATCATTCTCAGTAGAAAATAGTATAAAGCAAAATACCAAGTATTTGGGCCTGCTCTCACTTTTTAGCTCACCTTCTATGTTACAAATTAAGCCAAAATTTTGCTAAATTGTCTTAAACGTATGAGTATTGAAATACAAAATAAGTGTTCCATAAACGGTCCTTTTTGGCACCATTGGTAAAAGTCCCAATAACCTATTCCAAAACCCCTGAATAGAGTGCCAAAACCCAGTATCGATTGATATTTCCCAAAACTCATGTATTTAAACGTTTTTGAAACTATAAACTTATTGACAAAAACTCATCTAAATCATACGAATTAGACTTTTAACGTTTTCTCCTGCTTCAATTGGGTCGTACCGATATGATGGAATGATTAGAGCATCCATATCTT
>JADFMS010000066.1 GCA_022563775.1 Fidelibacterota bacterium
GATTTGGCTATCTCGACCGTGAACGAACCGAAGGAATCGAATATGACCAATTTCGGTTTCCCGTCATGAATTTTCGCAATTTTCGAGACCTGTTCGTCGGTTGCGGTCAATTGCTCCCGAATCACGCCTCGTAGCTGTACGATTGCGTCCTCCGCCTTATCTCGCAGGTTTGGCGGGAAATCACCGAACTTCCTCGCCTTCAAAACACAGTAAAGCGCCTGATCATACATGGCGTTCAACTCATAAAGTTTTCCGAGATTCCATGCGGGCAGCCACGAGTAGAACGCTCCCGGATAGAATACGGTCGAATCGGGCATCGGGTTCTCTTCGGCTAATGTGATAGCCCTCTTGAAATAGTCTTCCGCTTCGCTCCACTTCCGTTGAAGTACTTCCTCGTTGGTCGATTCTTCCGTATCGCCTGCGGTCTCGACTGCTTCTGCCGTGGTGCTAGCCAGCATTGCATCTTTCACGGCTATCTCGCCGAGCGTCACATACGCGAGCGGAATTTCGTACCTCATCATGATGCAGTCGTGAAACACCTTTTTCGCTTTCTCTTCCTGACCCAACGCCATTCGGCATCTGCCCATCTGCCAGGTTACGAGGTATCGCTCGACACCATCGGAGTCGTCCTTCGAAAAACGCAGGTACGTTTCGTAAAGTCCGATCGCTTTTTTAAATTTCAGTTGTTCGTGCGCTATAGATGCGAGATAGAAAGCCGAACGGATATCTTCGGGATTTTCTTTCAAAATGGCTCCCATATCCCGCTTTATCTGTTCGTATCGCTCCTTTTTGCGGATTTTCCTGTTTTCTTCGGTCGGACGATGCTCGATGATTATATCGCGAAAGCCCATCGAAATTCCGTTTGGATCGATTTCACCGCTGTTCAACTGATTATGAACCTTGCCGTCGTATTTCCAGCCGATCTTGTTTTTGAGTAATCGAGTCTGCATTCCGACCGCGCCGTCCTCCATGAGCAGCTTGAAGCCGATGGCAGGACAATCATCTCCGATTACCTGCCACATTTTATCGCGGAGCTTTTCTACATGCTCAGGTGACATCCACTCATGAGCGTCCCACATTAACAGCCACTCCTTTGTGCATTTCGACATTGAGCGGTTTCTCGCATCGGAGAACGAGCCGTTCCAGTCGAATTTGTACAGCAGATCGGCGTATTCCGCCGCAATCGCCTCCGTGTCGTCTGATGAACTGCTGTCGATCCCGATGACTATCTCATCGCAGAGCGGTCTGACAGATTCTATTGCTTCCCTGATTGTCGCCGCTTCGTTCCGCGCGAACATGCAAAGCGAAATGGTGGGTCTTTTCATCGATTCCCCTTTTCCCGGTTGTTATTCAACTATCGGGATTTGGTCAGGGTGGCCTGCCCGACAGATTTCAGGGGGGTGATGCCATCGGCGTAATACGGAGGCAAAGTCCCCCAGAATGCGGGTGTGTGATTTAGCTTGCTTAATGAAAATTGAGTGATTCGAACGGGTTACACCCCTCCTTCCTTCGGAGTACTCCCCTCAAGGGGAGAGGAGAGTGTGCTGGTCCTATAATCCCCTTCTTACAAAAGAGAGGACAAAGGGGTGGTTGACTTATGAATGCGGATAAGGAATTTTACAACCCGCACATAATTCACTCTAATAATTTCTCCCGCAAACGCGCTATCCAATACTCACTCATAAACGACGCGTTCTCAAGAATCCCATACAGTCTTTGATTTTTCTTAATCAAAGAACCGCCACCGCTATTCCCAACGGTGATTACGGTCTGTTCAGTCGAATTGATTGCAATGAATACCCCGGCAGCACCTTTAATATTATATCCTTTTGTGGAGTCCTCATTGAGGCCGGGATTAAGCCCATAATATGCCGCTGCGGTGAGGCTATAGTTGCCGTCAACAGCAAAAAGTGAACCTGGGAGAGTGTATGAGGTAGGAGTTATTCCGAGAAATTCGGTTGCGAAATCCTCCGAGGGAAAAGGTCTCGACAGAGTAAGCTGTACTGAACTTGCGTTTGTCGGCTCATCCCATTCTACCGTAATCGGTTGATTCACTTCATGCTGGACGCTGTCCGCAAGATTGGTGATTGTAGGCTGAGACGGCATGATAGCAGTCCCGCTGGCAATTTCATTTCCTCCTATCTCTACACTGAGATCATAACTGTTTCCTAATCCGTAGCCTACTACAGAAAGGCTGTCAAAATATAAACCCCCATTCTGTCCCGTCAGCTTCAATCCGTTGATCTTTACTATTGCATCGGTTACGGGTCCGTTTTTATCGACTATTATGAATGTGCACCCAAAAAATCCTGATTTGAATATAAGTGCAGTAACGATGTAATCATTTGTCGGCTCGTTAACGGTCACCTGATTTTCTTCGTCATCCGGTCCGGTCGGTTCGTCATCGCCGCAACCCTGAAAGCTTATGGACAGTGACATATATAATGCGAATAGTAAGAGCGGCATTTTTTTCATGACATTAGTTCACCTCCCATTTGCGGGTTGTAATAATATATTTTGCTGAAAAAATCAATCCTGACAGTTTGAATATACTGATTTTGTCTGTTCATGCAATGGTTATTCCCGTCGGATTTTGAAGAGATAATAAGACGGGGTGTATCCAAACCTCCTCCCTCGAGGGTGACAATGCCACCGGCGCGAGTTAGGCTTCACCCTGATAAATCAGGATTCGCAATGACAACAGTGTGTGGTCAGGGTAAACCCCGACTACTATATATTACAAATAGCTTGCTCAGAGAATCATGCTCACTTCAAGCGCTATACCGGTAGGGACCTCATCACCTAAATCATTGAAGTTCTTTATGAAGAAAATACCGGGTACGATCTTACCGATCTGGTAGCGCGCGCCCAAAGCTAGCTGATGCTGAAATCGGGAACCATCGCCGATATCTTCTTCGCTCAGTATTCCGTACCCGACAAACTCTCCATGAAGCGAAACCTTTTCAGATGGCAGGAATGTATAACCAATCCCATACCTTCCGAAATATTCAACATCTTCATCTTCATCACCAACGTGTATCCAGCTATCCACTCCTCCCTCTACGTTCAGCACATAGCGCGAACCGGTGGTAACAATTGAAAATAAACCCTTAATTGCTAACCACTCATCTGTGAAGGCGGGAAAGTCGTAATAGTTGTCTAATATCCCTCCCCATGATTCATCACCGGCAGTGGGTAGAAATACTCCCAACGACAGGTAATTCGCCGAATTGGAACCCGCATTTTTATTCCCTTTTATGTAAGTGACGCTAATATTTCCCAGATCACTCGACTCGTTTTCCCAGCTATCGCTCCCCCCGTCGAAAGAGTATGTGGTCTTGTGACTTTGGTACGGTATGGCAATTTCAATCGCAGAGTTCTCACCTATAGGAAAAAGTCCGGATAATCTGTAACTACCGGAACTTATTGATTGTTCCGTTTTGTAGGATCCGGCATCCGACTCTTCACCGGGGTTGATGAACCGTAATTGAACTATGGGAGAAGCCGGAGTAGTCCTTTGCATCAATATCGGACTATTGAGAGGTGTGATATTTACCTGCTGAGCTTCTGCTCCATCAGTTAACATGCTTATTAAAGCTATACCTCTGACCGTGTTGATAAATGCTTTCAAAACTGTCCCTTTCTTATGTTTGAACTTCCGAATTGCCCTGATATTTGATATTAATACCAAGGCCAGCCTTTTCTACTCTTCTTTATTGCATTCATAGCTCTCTCCTTTTTTTCTGATCTATCTTTCCTCATGACAATCCTATATAGGGCAATCTCCGTGCCATAAAGATATTTCTTACTCTTTGAGGTTATAAAACCGTTTATTTCCAACACTTTTGATGATTTCTGATTTTGATTCCGTACAGTCTTAATTGACCGTTCATCATGACAAAAACCGCATGATTTTTAGGGCAGTTCAGTGCGTGCGGGCTAGGGCTTGCCCTGACCGCACAAAAAAAGCCCCATCTTCCCGGACAGGGCTTTTCTTTTTCTATCTTAGACTCTATCTACGAGAAAGACTTAGCGACTACCACTCTCTTCACTTATTTTTGGCTCTTTCAAACGATTCACCTTTCCTAACCAGAGGAATAATCGGTCGAACACTAATAAATGAATTGCTATAAATAATGACCCTATGATCGATAACAGTGTTCTTCCCACCAAACGAACATAGTATTCTGAAGGTGCTCTAATTATGCGAAGTACTTTAAAGGCTCGACTCAATTTCGGAATGAAACCAATAAGCAATGCTCCGACCAATATGGCGATTGTACGATATGTAATAGTTTTGTCCATCAACGCCATGAAAGATTCGGTCAATTGCGGCCAGAAGTAGTAAACTATTGCGGCTACCGTCAAGAATATCGATGTAGTTAGCAGCCAACTAAGTCTAAAGACCTTGAACAACATTTGATGGGCAACGTCGAGCTGTTTTAAATACGGTTTAGTTGGTTCTGCTATCCATGGCTTGATCTTCAGGAATTTCCACTCATATTTCTTGTCGATCTTGCTTAGGCGGTCTTCGTCTTTTTCAATTTTAAACGCTCTTTTGATCTCCGGTTTGCTCATCAGATAAGCATCCAGCATCAGTGAATACGCTTCAACCTCCGTGAAGGAATCGAGGTCTGTCCGGATCTTGGAGAGAAGCTCCTGAACATCATGATCAACTCCAAAATCTTCGGGTTTCGCTTCCACATTCTCATTTGACTCTTCAGTAGAGGGTTCCTCGGTGACAATCGGCCATTCGACCCTGGCTTTCAAATTCTTCCGCAAATGCATGAATGCGCACGGCCAGTCGGGACCTTTTCCCTTCATTAGCCCGTTCAGCTCCTCTTCTCTGACCCGATCTTGAAATATACTTGATGATCTCAGTAAGACAGATATCATTCCGGTTGCCGGCTCGAACTCGTCCTTCATCTGACCGGATGCGTCGCTGATCACAAATTCGGTGCAATCATTGTCTATCAGCCCCTGAATACCCTGATTATCGTGAACGCCTCCGTCCACAAGTTCCACTCGGATATCATCCTCATAAAGATTACTGATGGAGAGCGGAGGAAAAAGAGCGGGAACAGATGCCGATGCGGATACGGCGATACCCAACCCTATATCACGCCTCTTGGATTTTATCACCTTGTAAGATTGCGGTCGCCTCAACTCGAGGTTCTTGTCGATCTGTTTATACAATCCACCTGTGATATACGGTTCCCCCATCGTCTCTACTCCAAATCGCCAGTTATGTCCGCTGTTCAATGTAGTGGCATTAATTAGGATGACCGGCACCTTGGTTTCCGGGTCTCCACTCGGCTTGCCATCTATCGGTTTGATTTTTATCTCATCCATCCGAATTCGTGTATCACGATGTTTATTTCTATAATTCCGATATAGCTCTTTGTCGTACAATTCCGCAATTCGATCGCTCCTTGAATAGTTTGGCATGAACATTTTTAAGTTTTTCCAGAAATTAAGGAATGTCCGCATACGAAAATTTTTCTGAACTGCTTTGAGGAATATTTTCTCGATCTTATAGACGATATTCCGATAATCCTCATCATTGATGTCTTTTATGGACTTTGTTTCCAGGAGTTTTTTGACATACAGGAAATATTGGGCTCCAATAATGGAACCGCCCGAGACAGTAGAGATGACATCAACCTTGCGAAGTATGCCAAGCCTCGCCATCTGCGCCAAGACGCCTATATGAAAAAATGATGCACGGAATCCGCCACCTGATAGAGCAAGCCCTAACATTTTAGTCGGCACATTTTCATACGCCCCTCTCGAGATATTACACATTAAATTGCGCTAAGAATGTCTTATATATACTAACTTATGTGAGGTAATGTCAATCTTTATTTAAAATAAATTATTTGTGCGGTCAGGGCTCCGATGGAGTATTAGGCAACAAGCCCCCTAACCCGCACAAAACAAAAAGCCCCCTCTTCCGAAGGGGCTTTCTATCATTCGTTTATCTGATTATTATAATTCCATAGATCGTCTTAACGCTTGATTGATGCTCGCCATTTCCATTTGTCCTAAATGTCCCATATTTTCTGAAATCCGCGCACTATCAATGACTCGTATTTGTTCGCATTTCGCTATACTGTCTCTGGTAAGACCTCCCTCTCCCACCGGAATAAAAGCTTGGTGTGGATATACTTCTTTCCCACGCGCATCAGTGACAGGAATAATTATGGTAGTATCACTGTTTTTATTTCCAATATCGTTCTGAACTATTACGCATGGTCGAGACGCTCCTTGCTGCTCGCGACCACGGGTAGGCTCCAAATCAACTTTTACAACATCTCCGCGTTTGTATTCCATTGATCTTAGAACTACCAGATCTCTTTGTCAACATGTTCAAATTGTTTCATCAAAGCCTGATTTTCTTCATTCTCCAACCGATAACCTTCAGCCATTTTTTCTGCAACTTGATGTTCTATCCAAAAATGTATTGCCTGGCGAATCACCTCAACTGTCGATGTATTCTTTTTCTGCTTAATAGAATCAAGTTCCTCATATAATGTGGTTGGAAGAGTTAGACTAATTCTCTTAAGCTTCTCTTCTGATCCGGTATGCAAACCCATACTGTTACTCCATTTTAGCATGTATATTTAGTACATGCATATCATACATACTTTTTTAACGCTTGTCAAGTATTATTTCCGGAATGTGCGAATTGTGAGAGTCAGGATTCAGACTGACCGTACGATGTTGTGCGGGTTAGGATTCAGACTGACCGTTACGATGTCTTGGGGGTTAGGGCTTGCCCTGACCGTAACACATCGCATCTTCGATGCGAAAAATTCCCCTCTTGAGAGGGGTGGCATTTTGATTTATCAAAATGACGGGGTGTGTTAAGAGATAAAGGTAACTGTCATTGCGAGCGAAGCACGGCAATCTCATACAATAATTGAACAATAACACCCCTCACCTCTGCGAGGCACTGTATAGACCGGGTACATGAGTTACAAGTGTTCGGAGACATGGGTAACACTTTTGTAACTTGGCATGAATCGCCTAAATTCAGGAAAAAGGAGGGATGTCATGCCGTGGAGGGAGTATTCGGTAAT
>JADFMS010000067.1 GCA_022563775.1 Fidelibacterota bacterium
TACCTTGAAATCGACCTTCCGTTCGGATCCGGCATTGGCGGTATAGTTGCTGAAACAGGCAAAAGTCTTCTTATAGATGACGCTCAAAACGACCCTCGCTTCTATAAAGGTGTGGATGAAATTTCCGGTTACACCACACAGACTATCGTTTGTGCGCCCATGTATAATAAGGAACACAAACTCATCGGCGTATTTCAAGCGCTAAACAGCAAGAACGGCAAATTTTCAGAAAACGATAGACGTTTTTTGGAAGACCTCTCAATCCAGGCGGCTTTAGCCATAGAAAACGCGTTCCTTTATGCGGAAGCAAAGGAAAAGAAAAAACTTGAAGAGGATCTTGATCTCGCCCGGGATATTCAGAAGAAACTCCTCCCTCTTTCTGCCCCTGCGATAAACGGTTATGATATCGCCGGGATTAACATTCCCGCCCAGGCAGTAGGCGGTGACTATTTCGACTTCGTAAATATCGATAAAAAAACCCTTATCTTCGCGTTGGGCGACGTCTCAGGAAAAGGAATTTCAGCAGCGCTTCTTATGGCAAGCTTACAGGCAAGCTTTAGAGCTCAGTCTGCCGGCAATGTAGAAATTTCCGAAATGACTTTCGTTTTGAATAACCATATATGTAACTCCACGACTTCTTCGAAGTATATCACTTTCTTTTCCGGAATCCTCGATATAGACAAAGGCGCGGTTCGATACTGTAACGCGGGGCATAACCCGCCGCTGATAATTAGAAAGCAGGGAGATGTGGAGAAGCTGAATACCGGCGGCATCCCGCTTGGATTCGTACCCAATTTTCAATATAGTGAAGAAATAGTTGATCTCAACGTGGGTGATCTTCTTGTCGTGTACTCCGACGGAGTAACAGAAACTTTTGACGATAAACAGAACGAGTTTGCTGAAAAAAATCTTACCGAGATTCTCTTGAATAATCTCGAACATGAGAGTAAGGAAATTATTGAGAATATACTCGATTCTTTAAAAGAGTTTTCAGGTGATGAGAATTTCGATGATGACGTTACTCTTCTTATCGTAAAACGCACTACCTGACCTCATACAAAGCAAAACAACCAATAAACCGATATCTTGCTGTTGCATTTGAACCACATAACAATTATACTTATCAACCAGACAGAATAAAAACCGGATAATAAAAAATGGCTTCGATATTTGTAGTCGACGACGACAGCGTCATACGTGCGAATCTTCAGGAATTCCTTCAGATGGAAGGACATGAGGTTGAAACCTTCTCGAGCGGTGAGGATGCTCTTTCCCGGATAAGCAACGAAGTTCCCGACCTAATGCTGATCGATCTCCGGTTGCCGGGTATCGACGGGCTTAATCTACTTGAAAAAGTTAAAAACGAGTCACAATCCATACAGGTAGTGATTATTACAGGTCATGCCGATATTTCCTCAGCCGTCAAAGCTATAAAACTCGGAGCTCGTGACTATATAAAAAAACCATTTGACATGGAAGAAATTTCTATCATTGTGCATAAGGCGGAATCCGCCGGAAAAATGGATGAACATCTGGCTTATCTGCATAAAGAGGAACAGACAAGACTTGGCTTTGGAGAGATTATCGGTACCAGCGAGGCGATAAAAAACGTTTTCAGATTTGTCCGTCAGGTTGCGGACTCCCCTAAAACGACCGTCCTCATACGGGGAGAAACGGGAACCGGAAAGGAACTCGTAGCGCGGGCTATCCATAACAACAGTGATCGCTCTAAGAATCCCTTTATAGAAGTAAACTGCTCCGCTTTTCAGGAAACATTGTTGGAGGCGGAACTCTTCGGACATGAGGCAGGGGCATATACCGACGCTAAGGAACGGAAAAAGGGGCTTGTAGAATTATCTCACGAGGGATCGTTCTTCCTCGATGAAATCGGAGATATGAATTTAGGCTTACAGTCTAAAGTTCTCAAAGTAATAGAGGAACAGGTATTTCGAAGAGTGGGGGGAACCAAACAAATATCTGTCGACACTCGCATCATAAGCGCAACATCCCGTGACCTTGAAAAGTTGGTCTCTGAAGATAGATTCCGCCAGGATCTGTATTACAGACTTAATGTTGCAATGGTCGAGCTCCCTCCTCTTCGAGATAGAGATGAGGATATTATTCTGCTCGCAGAACATTTCGTCGGCGTTTACAATGCCGAGTTCAAAAGAAATATCCGGGGGCTGCTGCCTGAAGTGAAAAGTCTGATGATGAGATATTCCTGGCCCGGAAACGTCAGAGAGCTCAAGAATGTTATCGAAAGAGCGGTTTTATTTGAAAAAGGAGAGTATATCTCGACTGAAAGCATTAGAATAATATATGCGGCGGTAAATCCCGAAGCAGCCAAAACCGTTACACAGCCCACGGCTCAGCAAACCGAGATATCCGATGAAGGAATATCGCTTGACGAGATTGAAAAATCCTTTATACAAAAAGCCCTTGAATCTGCAAAAGGAAATCAGACTCGAGCAGCGCAAATGCTGGGTATTTCACGGGAAAAAATAAAATACCGGATGAAAAAACATAACCTGAAGTAAGTATCAGGGCTATATCAACCGGTTGAAATAAACCTAATATAATTCATTTAAACCTAATTTTGCGTAAGACATCTGCGCTTATCTCTCTGATTTAATTTAAATAAAATCTTATTTTTTTAGTGCTTTTGGCTTAAAATAAAGCTATATTACGTGTGGGGACCCATCTTTAGATAGTTATTACTTTAGAAAATGTGATATCTGGCACATGTTGTGCCTTTGATGTTCATACATTTGTTTGCGCCGTATTTCTAATTTAAGGTTTAAAGAGGATGTTGGACTAACACTAAACAAATAGGGTGATACCATGAAAAGGAAGAAACTGATTCCTATAATCAGTCTTATGGTTATAGGAGCGTTATTCCTCCTGGGTTGCAGTGGCGAAATGCTCACAGCGCCTGGAGAGGAACACAGTAACCAGATTGCAGTTGCTGAACAACAGGGCGTACCATTTGACCAGTTAAATCTGGTCTCCTGGAAACCTGAATTAGTAAGTCAACTTCAGGTGCTGAACAAAAAAGCTCAAAGACCTTATGAGCGAAAAAAGATTCGAGCAAACCGTGGCGGCACTGTAGGAGGTGGCAAAACGTATGGGAATAAAGTTGACATACCGCGTAGAGCTTTAAGCGAGGATACTTGGATATCGGTCGAAGTTCTGTGCGTTGACTCTAAGGGAGAGTGCATCCCGGTAGTAGAATTCTTACCGAATATGAACTTTCTGCTTAACGTCACGTTGACACTCTCTTACGACGTACTTGAATTCTCCGGCGATCCGAATTTACTCAAAGTATATTGGTATGACGAATCAACCGGACTTTGGGTGGAGGTACAGGATCCGGTCCTAAACGAAAAAGACATGACCGTATCAGTTCAAGTAGATCATTTCACTCGATATGGATGGGGACTTTGAATTTTTGTGTGGAATGTGGATTAATACAATCAAATTGTATTATCATTAAAATCATAACTATTGAGGACTGATATGGACAATAAAATTGGAAAAACCCTTCAGGTTTTCCTTGAGGAAGTCTCTACGTTGGCGAATAAGTATTGTGGAAGATCTTTTGCCAACAAGATGAGATCGCTCAGGACCAAAAGGGAAAGACTGCTGAAGAACAACTGGCGAAAGCTGCCGCCTGAAGCCTTGATTTCCGCGGAGAAACAAGAGATCTTCAGAGTGATAGATTTCGATACGATTGTTCTTAACGCTGTTGAATACTTGACGGAAGAAGAATATGTCGAGTTCTTATTCGAAGTGGCGGAGATTTCCATCGGTTTTAGCGAAATGGAGAAGGCACAACGGCTTCTGCATATTGTTGTAACTAAACTGAAGAAATTTGCGACAGAGCTTCTTCTGGCTAAGTCACATCAGCGACTTGGCGATATCTCTTTTTATAGGAACAACTGGGTAACTACACTCAGGCATTATAAAAAGAGTCTCGACCTATTCACCGAATCGGGTGATAAAAACGGAATGGCAAATGTAAAGAGCTCTATGGGTTCAACCCTGGTTAATCAAGGTGAAATAGTCAGGGGTGAGAAGCTTTTGCGTGAGGCAAAGAGTATAGCCGGTAGAGCCAAAGCAGACGATTTGTTGACTGCGATCAAAGCTAAAATCAATTATAATCTCGGGAATGTTTACAGCATGCAAGGGATTTGGGATAAGGCAATGAATTGTTATAAAGAATCCTTATCATTGATAGGTAGAAAACGAAACGATGCTGACAGAGCTTACCTGTACCTTAATATGGCGATCATATTTAAGGCCCGCGGTGAGTATGAGAAGGCTCTGGAACAGTTCCAGAAAAGCATTAAGTTCTCCATTAGTGCGAAAGACCCTTATAAGAAAGGATTGTCTTATCTTGGAGAGGCTGAGCTTTACTGCAAAACAGGCGATTGGGCTGCCAGTACTGCATTGGCGACAACCGCTTTCAGAATATTCTCGGAGCTGGGAGACCGTCTCAGCGTTGCCGAAGTTTATAAGGTATTCGGCATAATAAATCGCGAGAATAGGAGATACGACACCGCACTTTCGTATCTCAAGAACAGCAAACGGATAAACGAAGAATACGATAATCCGCTGAACCTCGGTGAAACGATGGTTGAAATTGCCAAGCTTTACGGAGTGAAAGGCGGAGAAACCGATAAGGCAAGGGAAAGCGCAGAATCCGCTATCGCGTGTTTCAAAAAGATCAACGCGGATGTGAAAGTGACTGAAGCAAAGGAGATGTTAGCAGCCTATACTGCTTAACGTGGTTGTAAAGGGGCTTCATTTACTTATTTGTAGCGCTTAAAAATATCTTTCGGGCTGAAGAACCGGAATAATCTTCAGCCCGAAAGTTTATCTAACAGAAAATATTGAGCTGAATTTATCGCTCGTTGGAGTTACTTTAGGGGACATGGGAGTGGAGGAATACCTAAAGACTATTTTCGATAATATCACAGAGTTTATTGCTTTGTGTGATAAGGATTTTAATATCATATATTCGAATAAACCTGCGGATATTGTTCTGGGACAGGGTAAAAGTTTAGTCGGCTCACACTGCTACAGCAGTTTTCGCGGCAAGGACGAAAAGTGTGCTGACTGCCCGCTCTTGCCTTCGCTCGAAAGCGATACGATAATCCCTATCGAAAGTTTTGATGACAGGTTCGAAGAATACTTTGAGGAGAGAGCGTATCCCATCGTAAATGAAAACGGCGATCTCGATGGATTTGTCCTTATGAGCAAAAATTTAACGAAGTCGAGAGAAATAGAAGAGAAGTACGCTCAGGCAAAAAAATTGGCAGCGTTGGGACAAATTAGTTCAGGAGTAGCACATGACTTTAACAACGTCCTTACGGGAGTGCTGGGCAGGGTTCAATTGATTAAAAGGCAGACAGAGGATGCCGGAATTCTTAAAAATCTCGATATGATCGAAACCGCCGCACACGACGGCGCCGCCACCGTCAAAAGGATGCAGGACTTTGCCCGCTTACGGACTGATGAGCAGTTCGTTTCCATAGACATAAAAGAGATAATCGAAGAAGTCTTGGCTCTGACGAGACCGAAATGGAGAGAGAACGCAGAAATGCAGGGTGTCATCATCGAACCTGTAGTCGAAATGGATTATGGATTGCACGCACTCGGAGACCCTTCGGACCTTAAAGGCGCCTTTACGAATTTGATCTTCAATGCCGTGGACGCAATGCCTGAAGGAGGCGTACTCACCATCAGTGCTCACGAGGATGGGGATAAAATCGTAATTACTTTTAAGGACACCGGTATCGGTATGACGGATGATACCATAGAAAGAATTTATGACCCGTTCTTTTCAACCAAAGGGGTCAAGGGAACCGGTCTCGGCATGAGCGAAGTGTACGGCGTTATCAAACGGCACAAAGGAGACCTGGAAACAACGAGTAAAATAGGTAAAGGCACTACCATTGCAATCACATTACGCGCTGCGGTGGGAACAGAGAAAGGAGACGAAATAGATAAATACGAGCATGAAGAGGAAAGCAGAATACTTATCATAGATGATGAAGAATATATTCTTGATATGCTGAAGGAGCTGCTTGAGGATCAAGGTCATGTTGTAACAACCAGCTCTTCAACGGTAAACGGGCTTGAACTCTTTAATAAATCAAACTTTGACGTTGTCATAACAGACCTCGGTATGCCCGAGATGAGCGGTTGGGAGGTAGCCGAACGAATTAAAAAAATGAACAGCGCTGTCTCCGTAGTTCTCCTGACAGGGTGGGCATTGAACTTAGATGCGGAAAAAATTCGGGAAAACGGAGTTGACTTCACACTCCAAAAACCGTTTTCCGAAGATGATCTATACAAATTGATCACGGACGCCAAGAAGCTGAAAATTGAAAGGTCCTCAGAAACCTCTCTCTGAAACATCTCACGTCTGAATTCAAGCGACTGATTTCTATTTTATAACCAGTGGATTGTTTCTGATTTTTCGTAAATCCTCTTGCGTTCACCGTAGACAATATCTTTCTTTTTAATCTGTCATAGGTTAATTTAACAGTATCGAATTATGAGCCTGTTTATAAATCCATACGACAAAGACCTGCCACAGAAAGTTCTTCAGCTTAAACCGATGAGAGGCTATTGCTTCATCATAGACATTGCGGGCTCAACCGAGCTTAAGGATATCGATCTGTCCAAATGGATTGTTTTTATCTACAACACATTCGCGAACATTATGGGAAATCTCTTCATGAAATTTAATCCTATCAAGAGTCTGGGCGATGCGCTTATGTTCTTTATCCCGGAAGGAAAAATGGAAGATGAAACTCCCATTACGCTCTTCCATGCTCTTTGGAATATAATATCGAGCGACGAGCCCAACCTCAAAGAGGTTAAGATAGGCGCCACGTTTTGCTCGGAAGCATATGACATAACTTTCGTACCCGATTCCATAGATATATACGGCAAAGACATTGACCTTACAGCCCGCCTC
>JADFMS010000068.1 GCA_022563775.1 Fidelibacterota bacterium
AACCTACGGCTTAGAAGGCCGTTGCTCTATCCAGTTGAGCTACGGGCGCATTAATTCCGACTGAATGTATTGAAAATCCTTTTGGCAATCAAGTGTAAATCGTGTAGCTTGTTCCTTGTTAGTTTAATAAGTAGTTTTATTGCTTAAATTTGATTCAACAGAAGATGAAGAAACTTTCGATATATATCATTGGTGAACTCTTCCCGCCGTTTCTACTCAGTTTAGTAGTGATAGTTTTTATATTTCTGATGAACTTCATGATAAAAGCGGTAGATAAGATATTGGGCAAAGGCATAGCACCGATGGTAATTTTGGAATATGTAGGTTTGAATATTGCATGGATAATTGCTCTTGCGATCCCTATGTCGGTTCTAATCGCGTCGCTGATGGCTTATGGCCGGCTTTCCGATGATAATGAGATAACTGCGTTGAAGGCAGCCGGCGTGAGTTTCACCAGGATAATTCTACCCGGCATCATTTTCGCGGTTGCGATGGCAGGATTTATGGTTTATTTCAATAATAACGTTCTTCCTGATTTCAATCATCGCGCTCGAATGCTCGGCTCCGATATTTACCGAACGAGACCTGACTTGACTATCGAGGAGGGTTACTTCACTAATGATATTCCAGGCTACAGCCTGCTCGTGCGAAAGAAAAACGGAGAGATATTAGAAGATGTAACAATTTATAACGACGAAAATTCTCAAACACAAACTACAATTACTGCTCAAAGAGGACGGATAACTATAAAAGGGAATCGGGTGGTCCTCGATCTCGAAAACGGCGAGATTCACGAGCTGAACGTCCTCCATCCTGAAGAGTATCGAAGGATAGAATTCGAGTATCATCGTTTTACCATCCCTATTAAAAATATGACTCTTGAACGGAGCACGACTCGACGCAGAGGTGACAGAGAAATGTCAGCCGAAATGATGAGGGGAAAGGTAACTGGAATCAATGCAAAGATCGCTACGGCATATGAAAAGCTCCAGGGGCATTCAAATAATAACCTCATAAAAGTCTTTAGGAACGAAAGTGGACTTGATGATGAATTCGATCTTGATAGTTCCGTCTGGCCTCCCCCATCCGGCGAAATCAATCTTGCTATAAACAGATCGCTGCGAAACATTAAACGGACGATACAGCTGATAGCAAGTGAAACCAATCTAATTAATAATTATAAAAAGCAGCAAAATAAATACAGCGTAGAAATTCAGAAAAAATATTCCATTCCCTTCGCCTGCATAGTCTTTATGCTCGTAGGAGCGCCGTTAGGTATTTTAGCAAAAAAAGGCGGATTTGCAGTAGGAATGAGTATAAGTTTAGTTTTTTTTATTATATATTGGACTTTCCTCATAGCCGGAGAAAACCTGGCTGACAGGGGAATGATATCTCCATTTTGGGCGATGTGGAGTCCGAATATTCTTATCGGTTCTTTGGGCATGTATCTTTCCACAAGGTCAGTGAAGAAATTAGGCAGTTGGAATGCGGATAGGATAACAAGCAAATTCCGTAAAATTGTTACAAGGAATAATGGCTATTGATAAAAAAATTTGACGGCATTATGCCCGAAATTCACAAGAGTGTATTTGTCGCTGAAACGGCTGCTGTTATCGGGGATGTTCATATCGGAATGAACAGCTCTGTGTGGTATTCCGCTGTGGTCAGGGGCGATATGCACTCGATAAGAATTGGCGAAAGGACTAATGTTCAGGATGGCGCCATACTGCATGTTGTAAAAGGAACTTTTCCTTGTCTCATTGGAAATGATGTAACTATCGGACACGCCGCGGTTGTTCACGGTTGCACCGTTCATGACAAAGTACTTATAGGAATGAACGCTACTGTCCTGGACGGAGCTATAATCGAAGAAGGCTCCATCATCGCGGCAGGCGCATTGGTGCGTGAAGGACAGAGAGTTCCTGAAAACAGATTATTTGCCGGTGTCCCGGCACGTGATATTCGAGCCACAACAGATAAAGACTTTAAACGGATAATGAGCGGTTCGGAAGAGTATGTTCATTATGGCGCCCGATTCAAAGAGGAGACAATTTCCTCTTGATACCCTATGAACTGATTTCCCGCAAACAGAATGGCGTTGAGCTCTCTGTTGAAGAAATAGAATTTATGATTTCCGGATTTGCCAAAGGAACTCTGCCTGATTACCAGATGGCAGCCTTTTTAATGGCTGTTTATTTTAAAGGGATGACGGATGCCGAAACGAATGCGCTTGTCAAGTCTATGTTAGAATCAGGTGATACCATTGATACTTCAAATATTCCCGGAATTAAAGTTGACAAACATTCCACGGGTGGAGTCGGTGATAAGGTCTCTCTCGTACTCGCCCCTCTTGTGGCAGCTGCCGGATTGCCTATCCCAATGATATCCGGGCGAGGGCTTGGTCATTCGGGCGGAACGCTCGATAAATTGGAATCGATTCCCGGATTTAATGTGAATCTCTCCATTGAACAATTTCTTGCTCAGGTAGCGGATATCGGTCTCTCCATTATCAGCCAATCGGAAGCTCTCGTTCCCGCCGATCGCAAAATGTACGCTTTGCGCGACGTTACCGCTACTGTTCGTTCTATACCGTTGATGTGCGGAAGTATAATGTCAAAGAAAATTGCTGAAGGCATCAACGCTTTGGTATTAGACGTTAAAACAGGAAGAGGAGCCTTTATAAATGACATAGATGAATGCAGGCTGCTTGCAAAGTCACTCGTTTCCATCGGCGAACTCGCAGGCATCAAAACAAGAGCTCTCATTACAGATATGTCGCAACCACTCGGCAACACAATCGGTAACTGGCTTGAAGTAGATGAATCAGTTCGCTGTTTGAAAAATGAAGGTCCTGAGGATTTGGAAGAATTAACTCTTCAGCTCGGCGCTCACATGCTCGTACTTGGAGAAATAACAGATGATGTTGATGAAGCCCTGAAAAAACTTAAATCGTTATTAGAGGACGGCTCTGCATTTAATAAATTCGTGGAATTAGTAGAAGCACAGGGAGGTGATTCATCTCTGCTCCTTGATCTTGATAAATATCCGTCAGCGAACTGTTCCGAAGATATCAGTGCTGCGATCGACGGATATGTTGAATCAATTGATCCTTATGCTCTCGGAATTGCCTGCGTCAATCTTGGAGCCGGAAGGATAAAAATTGATGACGTTCTTGATCATAAAGCAGGAGTTAAATTATTTAAAAAATTGGGTGACCCGGTCACCCGGGGAGATAAACTCGTCAGCGTATATTCTGATTCAAAAGAAAAACTTGATTCCCAATTGAATGCAATAAACTCAGCAATAGTCATTGGTAACGAGAAACCTCAGCTGCCGAAATTACTGAAGGAAGTTATATAAAGAGTTTTCTGTTTTAAACAAAGCTGAAGCTACATGAGATTATGATTATGTCGTTGCCCGCCAGACATAAGTCGGACTGGCGAGGAGCAGAGCGACGAAGCCCCGAAGGGACTCCCTTGGAGCAATCTAAAAATTAAAAACATCTTAAACAAATTACGAGATTGCCGCGTCCGGCTGAAGCCAGACTCGCAAAGACTGTTTGTTTAATTTCTGAAAGACAAAATAATTAAATCATAGAACTTCTAAATTTACGTTCAAGCCGATAAAAAATTCTTAAAAATCGATCTTACCTTTTTTCTTGTCGATAGCGCCCGTATGAATGGGACATAAACCTTCCGGGACATATTTCTTATTGTATATCTCAGTTTTTATTGGACAATAAGGCGTTGGGTTTTTCCCCGTAACGCTGCAAATTTCTAATTCAATTACATTCTCAGGTCTCTCGAATGGTATGTCTGGCCATTCCAAACTGTCATATACCGCCTTCATAAAATTCGCCCAAATGGGCAACGCCGCCACTGAACCTGCCTGACCATTTCCAAGCGATACTTGCGGATCATCTATCCCCACCCATACTCCGGCTGATATCAAAGGAGTGAAACCGACAAACCATGCATCTGTAAAATCATTGGTAGTGCCCGTTTTACCTCCCGCATCTTTATAAAATTCGTACTTGTAACGGGAAGATATTCCTGTTCCATTCTTCACCACTGATTCGAGAAGATCCGTCATTAAATAGGCTGTCTCTTCACTTAGGACCTCTTTGCGTTCGGGTATGTTTTCTAAAATTACATTTCCGTACCGGTCTTTAACTCTCTTGATAATTATCGGCGCAACCCAAACCCCTTTATTGGCGAATGTGGCGAATGCCGAAACGACTTCCAACGGGATCAATTCGCTCGTGCCAAGCGCTATCGCTTGCACGGGACGGATATTCGTTGTGAACCCCATAGCTTTTGCGTAATCTCTAACAGTTCCGGGAGGAATTAGCTCCTGCACCATCCTGACGGATACTAAATTTAATGATCTTTGGAGCGCCTGTCTTAGATCAACCAAGCCTCCCGTAGAGCCGTCGTAATTTCTCGGTCTCCATCGGGTAGAATCATCCATGAAAAGTACAACAGGTTGATTAAGAAGCATGTCAGAGGGAAGAAAGCCGTTGTCGAGCGCCGCAGTCCACACAATAGGTTTGAATACTGAACCCGGTTGTCGTTTAGCCTGCGTTGCCCTATTAAATTTATCGAGTTGAAAATCTCGTCCGCCTACCATGGCAAGTATATGTCCCGTAGACGGATCCTTAGCCACAAGAGCCGTCTGGACTATCAGCTTATTCCGTAATTCTAATGCAAGGGGAATTTCTCCACGTATCATCGAATCAACAGATGAGAGGGAATATTTAGAAGTATCCACGAGTCCTATAAGTTCATCAGGATTGTTGAGCAGCCGTTTATTCAGCACTCCCTGCTGTCCGAGAGCCCAATCAGGTCTCAGGGAGTCTGCTGCGCTGCGGACTCCCAATATGTGATCGCGCACAGCCTTTTCAGCAGCGAATTGAATTCGGGTATCAAGAGTGGTATATATTGTCAGTCCGTCTCTTAGAACATCAAACCCATATTCATTAGATATCTTGTTGAGCTCCTGACGAACGTTTTCTGTGAAATAAGGAGCATAACCACCTACGCTTAACCTTCTTTGTACTATAAGCGGCTTAGCTTTTGCCGTGAAATATTCAGCTAAGGTTATCTTCCCTTGTTCCTTCATCAGCCTCAACACCAGATTACGTCGCGAAATAGATTTCCTGGGATTGAATATAGGTGAATAACCGCCCGGAGATTTCGGTAGCGCGGCAAGCATGGCGGATTCTTCAAGCATCAGCTCCTGCACTTTCTTATCAAATAATCTTCTCGCTGCAGCCTGTACACCGTATGCCCCATGACCGAGATAGATCGTGTTGAGATACATCTCAAGAATTTCTTCTTTCGTATACGTTCGTTCGATCTGGATAGCAGTTATCATCTCTTTGAGTTTGCGTGTGACACGTTTTTCCATGTTGAGATAAAGAACTCTCGCTAACTGTTGGGTAAGAGTACTTGCCCCCTGCTTCTTCGACAGAGTCATGATATCAACAGCGATAGCGCGGGCTATATCTCTGGTACTGATACCCCAGTGATTCCAATATCGAGTATCCTCAGTCACGATAAATGCATCCTTCGTATGTTGAGGAATTTCGTTAAGCGGCACAAGGACTCTTCGTTCCGCGAAAAGCTCATGAATCAAAACAGAATCTGCCGAATAGATCCTTGTAACGAGGTTAGGATCGAAATTTTCGAGTTGCTGAAGCGATGGCAGATCCTCACTCATCACATCGTAGAGAAGAAGTCCGAATACCATTATACTGAGACTGATAATAAGCGAAATAATGAACTTCCGATGGTGAGAACTCGGATTTTTCTTCTTCTTCTGTTTTCGCAATCGAACTGCTACTTGTGGTCTTCTTCCCTTCGCCATACGCCAATATAATAGCGAAGATTCCCCGAAAACGCAACAGGCACTATATTTGGAATAATATCACTTTGGTTTAATAACTTCCACGATCCATCTAACCCATTCCTTGCCTTTAGAATGTAAATTATTATATTTTAAATTCGATTTAGGAATTGTTCCACGATGACGAGAGAAGAAACACTTAGCCTGATGAATGAATATGTGGAGAACGAAAAACTCCGTAAACATATGTATGCAGTTGAAGCTGCGATGAAAACATATGCAAGAAAATATAATGAAGACGAAGCGGTTTGGGGCATCACAGGGCTTATACATGATTTTGATTATGAAAAATATCCCTCAGAAGAGGAGCATTCTGTTGTCGGTGCGAACATCTTAGAAGAGAAGGGGTATCCCCCGGAAGTCATACACGCCGTTCGCTCTCACGTTCCGGGAAGCTCAACTCCGAGGGACGCTCTCTTGGACAAGACTCTTTTTGCCGTTGATGAACTCTGCGGTTTTATCGTCGCCGTCGCATTGGTGCGGCCAAGCAAGAAAATTGAAGAGGTTAAAATTAAATCTATAAAGAAAAAACTTAAAGCTGCGGGATTTGCCCGTCAGGTAAGCCGGGAGCACATAGAGCAGGGAATCGAAGAACTTGGTGTAGAAAGAGACGAACATATGCAGACTGTTCTTGATGCGATGAAGGGCGTTTCGGAATCTCTTGGACTTTAATAGATAGATCAACAGCTATCAGAGTTTTTTGAAACAAATTACTTTTTTTATTCAAAGATGAAATCTTCACTAACTGAGGTTGTCGCCGGTATAATCAAACACAATGGTCAATATCTCATAACAAAGAGATTTGAAAACTCTCATCTTGGAGGGATGTGGGAATTCCCCGGTGGAAAAATAATGAAAGGTGAGAGCGAAAAAATCGCGCTAAAAAGAGAACTAAAAGAGGAAGTCGGCATTGAATGTAGCGTAGGTAGGCTTGTCTATGAAACCTC
>JADFMS010000018.1 GCA_022563775.1 Fidelibacterota bacterium
TTATCAGCTCAATGTTATTGAGTCCAATCAACTTTTGTTCAGGTCCGTCAAGTCCTCCGTAACGATTGTACGTGTTCATGACCGGGGCGCCGATAGTTTTCCAGACAGCGCCGCCCCATCCGGCTTCGAAAGCTTTGTTGACCTGGTATCCGGAATTGGTCGGAGGCGCGGACGCAAGCCAGAATGGGTTAGGTGATTTTATACCACAAAAATCTATACTGAGGTCAGCCATTATTTGTTCTCCTGAATACTATGTTAACCATGGTTCGACTCCCCGTCTGACATTAGTCCTGTCCGGTTTTGCCGTCCAGACGGGCGGGCAGACGTTCACCATGACGGATGCTTTTTCTTAAATTTAAAAAGAAATTACTATTAGTTTTTGCTATTAATAATAATTTAATTATCAATTCTCTACATTCTTTGTCACCCTGAGCGGAGTCGATCAATACCTTAACTTCTATAAGCGTCCTTCCTATGACGAATATAATATATTGTTATCATCTTTCGTTTTTTATCAATGTTGTAAACCACTCGATAATCCCCGACTCGAATACGATAGAACGATTCTGAATCCCTGAGTTTTCTACATCCTGTAGGAAACGGATTTTTATTTAGCGGCTCAACAGCTTTTAAAATCCGGTTAACTTGCTTTTGGGGTAGTTTTCTGAGATCATGTTCTGTTGACCTTTTCCATAATATCTCAAATGATACCATTGACTCTTAATCTTTTTTTCAGCTCACTAAAATCAATAGTATCTTCATCTCTCCTTTCAGCGATTATTGCTAAATCGTGCAGGTCTTCCATTAGTCCTTCATATTCATTGACAGGTATAACAACATCAGTTTTATTCCCTGATTCATCAATTATATAGCGCTCTTGTTCTTTTTTCATGATTAAATCCTTACGTTGATTATTTCATGATAAATACGAATTAATCTCATTAGCCGCAAGTTTCCCAGCTTGAACCGCGTCTACGACTTCTTTTGCACCGTGAACGACGTCGCCGCCGGCAAAAATGCGCGGATTTGAAGTCTTTCCTGTCAAAGGGTCAGCCGAGATCGTCCCATTAGATATATTGATTCCGGGTATCAAGCCGATAAACTCTTCATCGGGGGATTGACCAAGCGCCAGCAGCACCATGTCAGCCGGAATGCTGAACTCGGAGCCCTCTATCGGTATGGGGGTACGCCTGCCCGAATCATCAGTGTCACCGAGTTTCATTTTAACGCATTTAACCGCTTCGATTTCTGTTTTCCCCACGAATTCAACGGGGTTTGTCAACCACATATAGACAGCGCCGTCGGCCTTGGCGTGCTCGTATTCATGCTTAAACGCCGACATCTCTGCCTCCGAGCGTCTGTAAATGACTCTGACGTTCTCAGCGCCGAGTCGTTTTGCCGCCGTGGCTGCATCAACTGCCGTATTGCCCCCGCCTACAACGACAACATGATTACCTACTTGAACTTCACCGGGTTTTTTTGATTTGTAGTCTTTCACAAAGCTGATAGTGTCCTGAATACCTTTGAGGTTGCTGCCCGGGATTACCAAAGATTTAGTCTTTCCAAGCCCTATACCTATGAACAAAGCATCATGTTTATTGAGCAGATCATCGATGGATATGTCAGAACCGACTCTGACACCGAGTTGTATCTCAACACCGAGATCCCGGATCATCTCGACCTCTTTTAAGACGTCATCGAGTTTCAGTTTATAATCTGCAACACCCAAGGCATCCAAACCTCCGGGTACATCGTCCGCTTCATAAATTGTGGTTTGATGACCCTTTATCGCCAGATATGACGCACAGGAAAGACTGGCTGGACCCGCTCCGATCAATCCGACTGATTTTCCGGTGGGTGAGGAAATATCGAACACATTTTTATTATTTTCTCTCCTCCATTCAGTAGCGTATCTTTGGAGTTGTCCAATTTTAATCGGCAGCTCGTCTTTATCATTCATTACACATGCACCTTCGCACAAAACTTCCACCGGACAAGCTCTCCCACAAGATTCGCCAAGGATATTTTCGGTAAGTATCGTTTTCGCTGAGCCTAAAATATTACCCGTCATGATCTTTTTTATAAATCCGGGCACATCGATATGGGTAGGGCATATATTTGTGCAGGGAGCATCGTAACAATAAAGACATCTACCCGCCTCAACTATGGCAGCAGCTTCGGACAAAGGAGGTTTGATATCAGCAAAGTTCGCTTCATATTTCTCAGCAGAGCTTTTTTCATCAAATGAAGCCATCAATCCTCCTTAAACTGTGTAAGATTTATAATAGGTAAGGTTTCAATTATTGAAAACATTACATTAAATCTATCTAAACATATAACTTAGAATTGTTTAAATTCAACAATAATTCCAAAAAGAAACTTAAAAAAGGGGGCTTTTGATATTAATCGATATGTTGAAACGTAAATTACTTAATTACTTTCTATCAAGTTCGTAGCGAATGGCGGTGCCGATTTTGTCGAGCGAGTAAGGTTTTCTGATATATTTTCCCACACCGAGTTTCCGGGCTTCCTTGACCCTTCCGGTTTCGGCGTAGCCGCTGACAATAATTGCCTTCTGGTCCGGACGAAACTTTATTATCTCTTTGAATGTATCGAGTCCATCGAAGTCATCTTCAATGATCATATCGAGTATGATCAGATCAAAATTTTTCTTTTTTATTTTCTCAATAGCGGCATTGCCACTATCAACGCTGTCAACTTTATACCCCAACGATGTGATAAGCCTTTCTGCTAATGTGCGTTGTTCACTTCCGTCGTCGACTACCAGAATATTTTCAGTTCCCCTGAGATTTTTATCAGGTGTTGTAAGATTCTCTTCTAAAAACGGGGAGGGTTGCAAATAGATAGAAAATTTAGTTCCAATCCCTTTTTCAGTCGAAACATCGACATAACCACCGTGGTCTTCCACTACCCCCAGGACTACAGATAACCCAAGACCGGAACCGCTGCTCCCCATTTCTTTCCTTGTATAAAAAGGTTCAAATATACGGGTTAAATCCTCATTCGCGATTCCATATCCACTGTCCTCGACTTCAATAATTACATACTCACCTTCAGGAATTTCGTTCAAAAGTAAATTTTGTTTCGGTATCGTTCTGATATGTGTTCTTATGCTGAGTGTACCGCCATGGAGCATTGATTCGAAGGCATTTATCGTCAGGTTCATAATTGCCTTAGCCAAATGCGGTTCGGAGCCTCTAACAGCGCTTAAGTTTTCTTTGAGAGACAACTTAACTTTCACATCCGGATATTTCGATTTTTTGCTGTCGAAAACTGAAGAATTTACGTATTCTGTTATTAGTTTGTTGATATCCAGTACCTTCATTTCATACTTGCCTCTACGGGCAAGTGTCAGCAAATCTTGAACAACATCGGAGGCTCTTTCAGCGGATGCTTTAATCATCTCGATGTCACCTCTGATCGGACTGTTTTGGGGAAGAGTCGAAAGTATTAAATCCGGATAGCCAAGAATCGGTCCCAAGATGTTATTAAGATCGTGCGCAACTCCACCGGCAAGTATCCCGAGCGATTCCATTCGACGCGCTCTTTCCAGCTTTCTTTCGAGATTAAATTTTTCATTTTCGGATTTTTTTTGATCCGTAATATCCATCAAGACAGCCAAAATGTGGCTTGCATTGCCGTTTTCGTCTATAACAGGTCGTTTGATCGTATGGAAAATGTGTTTATTACCTTTAGGATCGATCAGAGTATTTTCAGGGCTATTTACCTCCCTGAGAGTGTCGAAAACATCTTTGTCGTCTCGAAGGATCATCGCCTGTCCCTCTTCATCCAGATTGAAATCTCTGCTTGTTTTTCCGATAATATTTTTGATAGTAGTATTTAACAGTTCTGCCATCGCCTTATTGGCGAGCGTAAACTTTCCTTCCCTGTCTTTGGCAAAGATGATGTTTGGGTTTATATCCAGAACCTGCCTGAGAAATTTTCTTTGTTCTTCTATCTTTTTCTGTGCGTTTATTCGTTCTGTAATATCCCTTCCATTGGAGACGAAATTAGTGACATTGCCATCTGCGTCTTTAAGCGGCGAGATGATTTTTTCTTCGTAATAGAGATCTCCGTTTTTCTTTTTATTTATAATCAAACCCCTGAACGTATCACCGGCTAAGATAGTAGCCCACATCTTTTTATAGAATTCTTCAGGATGTTTGCCTGATTTAAGAATCCTTGGCGTTTTCCCCAGAACGTCCTGTTTATTAAAACCGGTCAGCCTTTCAAATTCGGGATTGACATATTGGATATTCCCTTCGCTGTCGGATATCAATATCATCTCCGACGCTTGTTCAATGGCGTTTGAAAATTTTTGAAGCTCTTCCTCCGCCTTTATCTTGCTCGATATATCCCTGATAATACCCTGATAACCTATTATTTTATCGTTTTGATTTCTTCTGACGTTGCTCGTCAATAAGCAAAAGATCTCAGTCCCGTCCTTTTTCTTCAGCGATAAACTATAGTCTTTTACAGAGCCTTTAGTCTCTATTTCACGCCGAAATTTTTCCCTTTCTTCACGGTTATAGTAAAGGTCAGCAACATCCATAGACATCAGTTCTTCCTTGCTGTAACCGAACAGGTTCCGAAGTGAATCATTCACATCCTCGAATTTACCGTCGGTGCTTGTCAGGTAGATAGCGTCATTCGATTCCCGGAAAAATGTTTTATACTTTTCTTCGCTTTCCTGGAGAGCTTCCTGAGCATGTTTTTCCACCGTAAGATCGCGGACTACGCTGATTACCTGGTTTACCCTGTCCCCCGTCCTCATAATCGAAGTCGAAATTTCAGCTGGGAAAATTTCACCGTTTTTTCTCTTCAGGCGAGTCTCTACTTGAAGTGCCTCTTTATTTTGCTTAATTGCCTTTTTGAGTCGTACCCCAAATGATTTAAAATCTTTGATGCCCGGATAAAATAATTCCGTAGTCTTCCCTATACACTCCTCGTACTCATATCCGAAAACCACTTCAAGAGAATTGTTCACATATTTTATTTTTCTGCTTGGCAGCTCAACTATGAAGACAGCCTCCGTCACAGTGTCAATGGAATGATTTACGGTATCGGAAGGTTTATTTTTCATTACCACATAAACGGTCCAGTGGGAGTATGACATAGAAGTAAAACACAATTATTATTCAAATTCACGGATATGTTAATTTTCTGATTGTACGGAGTATTTAGAAAAGGAAATTCCTTCATGAACTTAGAACGCACACTCTCTCCCATCCACTAAAGGCTGCTAATCAGTCAGCGGAAAAAATTCTCAGGAAGCAACCAGCATCAACGGAAAGAATGTACAGGTGGACCTATCAATAAGTCAAGATTTTAAAGAGTAATTCCCGTAGAAATTCCTTAAAAATCCATGACAATTCGAATAACTATCAATAAATATTATCCAAATAAAACAAAATCATGATAATCAACTTTAATGGAATTAGCTATTTTTAGCTTGACATTAGGTTTGAATCTGTCAAATTAAACGCAGAACAGATGAGTAACAACGCATAGGAACTATCACTAAGCCACACAATCACAATTTTTGACGAATAAATCCTGTACTGAACACTATTAAATATCTTGACTTAAAAAACAATAATTTTATCTAATAGTAAAAACCAAGGAGTAAAAGAAACATGGCAGAACGCGAAACAGGCACGGTAAAATGGTTCAACTCGCGAAAGGGCTTCGGCTTTATTGAGCGGGAAGGTGCGGATGATGTATTCGTCCATTACTCTGCAATTTCAGGAGACGGATTCCGGAACCTTGAAGAAGGCCAAAAAGTGGAATTCACCGTCACCGACGGAGATAAAGGACCACAAGCTGAGAATGTGACTCTCGGTCAAGAGTAGCATGGATTGATTTATCATAAATCTTTGACTGTGGATTAAGGTGCATGGTTTTTTGAAGCCATGCACTTTTTGTTGATGGAAGCAAATAGATTATCGCAGCCGGAGGTATTGTCTTTGAATCTCTCATGGAAGTTGATTTCCGGACGGGAGCGCTGATTGTAGTTATTCCTACCGGAAATATAATCTCAATCAGAAAATTTCAGGTTAGTCGGCAGGATAATTTTAAAGGTAGTACCCTTTCCCACTTCACTCTTCACGGTTATCTCGCCCTCATGCTCCTTAATAATCTGAAAGCAAATTGACAGCCCCAATCCGGTTCCCACTCCCACGCCTTTAGTCGTATAACCGGGATCAAATATCTTATTCAAATCAGCTTTCGGGATACCGACTCCGGAATCGGTAAATTCGATATGGATTTTTTTTTGTTTGAGTTTAGTTTTAATTCGCAGGGTGCCCTTTAATGGCATAGATTGAACAGCGTTTATGATCATATTAAGATAAACCTGATTTAGTTTCGCAGGGTAGCTGTTTATAGAGGGAATTTTACCAAATTCTTTTATCACTTTAATCCGATTTTTCATCTCATAAAGGCTTAACATCAGAGCTTGTTCAATTCCCTCATGAATATCCGCTTTTTGAAGTTCAGCCTCATCCAATCGGGCAAAACTCTTCAGCTGTTTTACGATCAAACTGACTCTGTCGGCTCCTAATTTTATTACTTCATTTGCCTTATCTATTACACTGAGAGTTTGGTCAATCTCCTTTAATTTTGCAGGAACGTCCTTCTTTTCGTCTCTTAGCAACAATTTTAACTTATTTATAGCCCGGACCGAAGTATCGTGCATGCTTTGAAGAGCGCCGATAGGATTGTTTATTTCATGGGCGACACCGGCAACAAGCATTCCGAGAGAAGCCATTTTTTCCGATTGTACCAGCTGAGTTTGAGCGTTCTTAATATTTTCATTAGCCACTTTAAGACCTTCGAGAGCGTTTTTTAATTTTGTGACATCGTACAAAGCTCCGATGATCACCTTTTCTCCTGCAATCGTAGTTATGACCAGTGAAAATATCATCCAGATTGGTTCGCCGTTCCCTTTTAATATCTGTGTTTCAAAATTATTGAGGTATCCGTCTTTCTTGAGCGCCCTCAGAACTATCTTACGATCGGATTTCTTATAATAAAAATCAGGAGTTATTCTTCCGATTAGATCTTTGACGGAATAGCCGAGAAGATCGGCGAGAGGTTTGTTGACGAACAGGATTTTCCCGTCATGAACCTTGCTGATCACGTACGGAATCGGAGAGACTTCAATGATCGCATGGATTAGTTCATCGGACTCTTTTTCCAAAGTAACGTCGGTAAATGCCCAAACCCGCCCGAAAATCTTGTTATCTCTGTCCGTAACCGGTGCGGAATATATGGAGATATATCTTTCAGCGGGCTTTACCGTTTTGAGCGCATTTTTAAAAATAGAAGCATGGTCGTGAGATTCCCTCGTTGGACGCTTTAATTTTTTTAACTTTCTGACCTGCCTGGTGTAATGAATCGGATGTTCAAAATTTGACTTTACAACGTTACTGAATGAATCGAAGCTTTTATTGATCAATTTATCGATATCAACGCCGAATAATTTATTAATAGTCGGATTTGCTGCTACAATTTTATTTTGTGGATTTACCATGATGATCCCGGAGACTGTACTGTCCAACAGCGCCTGAAGTTCATCTTTGCTTCGAGAAAGATCGGATAGGATATTTTCCATTTCTGTGTTTTTTGATTCCAGCATCTCCTGAGTTGACAGCAGCTGGATGTTTCCTTCGGCTAAGTTCATGGTCGTTTTCTCAAGTTGTTTTGCCTTGGAATTAAGCATCGTATTTGCGTTTTTCAGGTCTGCTGTCCTTTCTCTGACTCTAATTTCGAGGTTTTGAAAAGATCGGATATTAGCTAAGGTTAATCCTACCATGTTTGCAAATGTCTCAAATCTCTCAATATCCTGATCGTCCAGTTCTCTTGCATGATACTGAATGTTCCCCGAGAGTACTCCGATGGGTTCGTTCTTAATGCGAATCGGTGTCAGAACGAATGAAATAGGTAATGCTCCTTTTAATTTCCACAAGTCGCTTTTATTCCAGTAATCAAACTTTTTTGGATTCAGTATAAATATGGTCTTATTCTTCTTGAAACACTCTATCATAGGAGGGATTACGGGAAAGTTGCCGTCACGGACATATCTCTTAAAAGTATTATTCAGTTTTTTGCTGTCATGAAGCAGCTTGAAGGAGCGTAAAACGAATTTTCCGTCTTGTTCGAGGATCAGCAGTGATCTGTCAAAGTCGAGACTCCGCGTCAGGAAGTGAGGTACGTTATCGAGAAGCTTTTCTTCATCATGGAATCTCGATAGGCGGCTGGACAATTTGTTCAATGCAGAGAGCTGCCTGTTTGCATATTTGAGTTTCTCAGTTCTCTCTTTTATTGTGTTTTTGAGCATGTAAGAATAGGATTGAACCTCTTTTTCCAATTTCTTTAGCTCAAACGCTCTGTTAAGAGAAGTTTTGAATTTTTCGACATGCAAAGGTTTGGTGATAAAATCGTAGGCGCCTATTTTTATTGCTTCCAATGCACTGTCTATAGACCCGTGTGCAGAAGTTACAATGCAGATAACGTCGGGATTCACCTTTTTGACTTCAGTGAGAACGGCTATCCCGTTTATCTCCGGCATATTGAGGTCGCATAAAATAACGTAGGTTGGATTCTTCAGGAATTTTTCGAGTCCCGTCTTTCCCGAAGACGCCACAACCACTTTGAAACCGTTTTGCCTGAGCTTTCGAGCGAAACTGATTCGCTGCCGTGCATCGTCCTCAACATAGAGAATAGTTTTCCGGTTCAAATCATTGACCTGTTTAATGCTATCATTTCCTTATTGAATTGAAAAATAACGTACATAATAAAATCGCCGGAATTTATGCATAATCACGGGAGAAATCAAGAGAGCAAAACGTGTGGTCGTCTCAGGGAAATGTATGGTACAACAGTTTAAAGATATTGTCATCACTGAGAAAGTTTGTTGTAAGCTGTGAATATATCTGATTTCAAATCTTCGTAAAGCGTATATTACACTCAAGTACGTGGATATTAAGACAGAGCACAAAGCGAAATGATCGAAAAAGTAATTGAATACTCGGTTAATAACCGATTCATAGTAATCCTTGCTACTCTATTAATGATACTGATCGGAAGTTATAGCGTTTATAATACTCCGCTTGATGCTATTCCAGATTTGAGTGACGTTCAGGTGATCGTTTTTACAAATTACCCCGGTCAGGCGCCGCAGGTAGTAGAAGAACAGGTCACTTACCCTCTAACCACTGCCATGCTCTCAGTTCCGTTCGCCAAGGCGGTGAGGGGCTATTCCTTTTTCGGGCTCTCATTCGTCTATATAATATTTGAGGATGGCACCGATTTGTACTGGGCGAGGAGCAGGGTGCTTGAGCAGCTTAACGTTGTTTCGAAAGGCCTGCCGTTGGGAGTGACCCCAAGTCTCGGGCCGGATGCGACAGGAGTCGGATGGGTGTACCAATACGTGCTTCAGAGTGACCGGCACAATCTTCAGGAGCTGCGTTCGATACAGGATTGGTTTTTGCGCTACGAACTTGTCAGTGTCGAGGGTGTATCCGAAGTGGCGAGCATCGGAGGCTTCGTAAAGCAGTATCAGGTAGAAGTGGACCCGAACAAACTTTTAGCATACAATATTCCGTTGAACAAAGTAAGAGAAGTGATTAAGCGAAGTAATAATGACGTTGGCGGGCGTGTGATCGAAATGGGGGAGACGGAATTCATGGTACGCGGATTGGGTTATATCAAAGGAATCGAAGATATAAAAAATATTCCGCTCAGCGTAAGTGAAAACGGGATTCCGATATTGATCAGTAACGTTGCGGATGTGCATATAGGTCCCGAGATGAGGAGAGGGATCGCCGAACTCAATGGAGAGGGAGAAGTTGTCGGCGGTATTGTTATTATGAGATTCGGCGAAAACGCTTTGGCGACAATCGAAAGGGTCAAACAAAAATTAGAAGATCTCAAAAGCGGACTCCCCGAAGGAGTAACCATAAAAACCGTATATGACAGATCGGGTTTGATACTGAACGCGATAAAATTTCTTAAGGAAAAGCTGATAGAAGAAACTATCGTAGTCGCAATCGTGTGCCTTGTGTTTCTCCTGCATATCAGAAGCGCTTTTGTAGCGATATTTACACTGCCGGTAGGGATATTGATGGCGTTTATCGTCATGAATCAGCAAGGATTGAATGCCAACATAATGTCGCTGGGTGGAATCGCCATAGCTATCGGAGCAATGATCGACGCTGCGATAGTTATGATAGAGAACGTTCATAAACACATCGAGCATGATACGGGTAAAAACAGATGGCAATTGGTTATCGACGCCTCGAAGGAAGTAGGTCCGCCTCTTTTTTATTCACTGCTGATAATAACGGTCTCCTTTATACCCGTGTTCACTCTCACCGGACAATCGGGAAGGCTGTTCAAACCGCTCGCATTCACAAAGACGTATGCGATGGCAGCGGCAGCAATACTTTCAATTACGATAGTACCGGTTCTCATGGGTTACCTCATAAGAGGGAAGATCATGTCCGAACATAAAAACCCTGTAAACCGGTTTTTACTTTTTTTGTACCGCCCGCTAATACGCACCGTACTAAAATACAGAAAAGCGACAGTCGCAATATCTCTTTTGCTCGTTGTTGTAACCTACCTTCCTTTCAGCAAATTGGGTTCGGAATTTATGCCTCCGTTAAACGAGGGTGATCTGCTGTACATGCCGACGACACTTCCGGGAATTTCAATATCCAAGGCGAAAGAGATTCTTCAGCAAACGGACAAGATAATCGCCTCGTTTCCTGAGGTAGAAACTGTTTTCGGCAAGATAGGCAGAGCTGAAACAGCCACAGACCCCGCCCCGCTCTCCATGATAGAGACTATAATCACTCTCAAACCCGAAGATGAATGGAGGGAAGGAGTAACTACCAAGTCACTCATTGAAGAGATGAATAATGCAATTCAATTTCCGGGTTTGACCAACGCCTGGACGATGCCGATTAAGACGAGAATAGACATGCTTAGCACAGGTATTAAAACACCTGTCGGTATCAAGATAATGGGTGAAGACCTCGAAGTTTTGAACCGCATCGGACAAGAGATCGAAGGAGTTGTCAGGGATATACCGGGTACATTAAGTGTCTATGCCGAGAGGGTAGTAGGAGGTAATTTTCTTGATTATAATATCGACAGGAAGGAGGCAGCGCGCTACGGCCTCACAGTCGGTGATATTCAGGACGTAATCATGACCGCCGTCGGAGGAATGAACGTAACTTATACGGTCGAGGGTTTGGCAAGATATCCTGTAAACGTCAGGTATGGAAGGGAATTGAGAGACGATTTCCAGAAATTGGAGCGGATTTTGATACCAACTCCCACAGGGGCGCAAATACCGATAAAACAGGTTGCAAACATTTCAATCAAGAAAGGCCCTCCTGTCATAAAAAGTGAAAACGCAAGAAGGACTGCGTGGGTTTACGTGGACCTGGCTGGAATTGATATCGGGACTTATGTAAAAAACGCAAAAGAGATATTAAGCAGGGAAATCAATCTGCCGGAAGGGTACAGCCTGGTGTGGAGCGGACAATACGAGTATATGCAGGCTGCAAACGAAAAGCTTCGCTTACTCATACCCCTGACTTTAGTAATAATATTCCTGTTACTGTATTTCAATTTTAAAAATGTTATCGAAGCCAGTCTTGTGATGCTTTTGGTGATTTTTCTTGCTCCTATAGGGGGCATATGGCTCATCTATTTCTTGGGGTACGAGTTCAGCGTGGCTATATGGGTCGGCTTTATTGCGCTTGCCGGTGTGGCGGCGGAAACCGGAGTCATCATGTTCATCTATCTGGACCTCTCTTATAAAAAATGGAAGGAAGAAGGAAAGATAAAAACGTTAGAGGACATCAAGGACTGCGTGTATGAAGGAGCTGCGCTCAGATTAAGACCGAAGATGATGACGGTGTCGGCGATAATAGCCGGATTGCTTCCGATCATGTGGGGTCACGGAACGGGAGCGCAGGCTATGAGGAGGATAGCTGCTCCGATGGTGGGTGGAATGATATCCTCGACAATTCTGACGCTGCTTTTGATACCGGCGATCTATGTTTTATGGAAAAGCTATCTGCTGAAGAAAGAGTTAAAAAGCTGACAAAAAGCGAATGCTGACAAACCGGAAGTGTTTGCACAGTTTTTAATCCTGCTTCTTTTTCAATTCTGATATTATCATGCCCCCGAATATCAGTACGCCTCCGATAATTCCACGAATTCCTAAAACCTCTCCAAGGATTATGTATGCTATGAGCGCGGCTGCGACCGGTTCGAATGAATATATAATTGCCGCTCTTGTCGATGAAGTATATCGCTGGTATTTTGTAATTATGTAAAAATTTAACACAGTAGGGAAAAGCGCAGTGCCGATGATAATCGATAACAGGGTTGTGTTGATTTCAAAGCGGGGTGTTTCAAACAGAATTGCGGTAATGAGAGCTATCAGTCCGGTAACGAATACTTGAAGGAATGTTAGCTGAATAAAATTATACCGCTTACTGTAAATCTGCAACGCCACAGTATGTGCGGCAAAGGCTACCGCACCGACAGCCGTGAACCGATCGCCGTAGTTAAAGCTGTTTCCTTCAGGGGATGTTAGAAAATATAATCCGATTATAGCAAGGAATACACCAACCCAGAGTAATTTCCGCGGTATGATTTTTTCGAATATCATGGAAAAGAACGGGACCATAACAACGAACGTTCCGGTTACAAAAGCAGATTTCGAAGCAGTTGTATAATTGAGTCCGTAAGTCTGGGCTCCGAATCCAACGCCCAATAGAAAACCCATGATAATTCCCGCACGAAGGGTAGCCTTATCTAACTTGAGAATTACTTTTCTAAACAGAATAAAAAGTATTATCGAGGCTAAAAAGAACCGGAACGTCAGAAATAATAACGGTGAACTGAATTCTAAGGCGGCTTTCACGGCGATGAAGGAAGAACCCCAGATGACGGTAATCCCGAGAAGATATAAATCTGCCCGCAGCTTAGAAGGAGTGCCTGGAGTGATATTTATCATGGATTTAAAATAGGAACAAAGAGTTGGAGTTCAAATGATAAGAATAAGGCTGGGAAAGAAGGCAAAGTATAAAGAGTTAAATACTCATATTTCAGTTACCGGATAAATCTACCGATAAGATTAGTTAAAGGGATAAATAGAAAGGCAGTTTAGCTGATGGGATATACCTGTAAGATTCTGGTGATGGATGATGAAGCCGCATTAAGACAACTCCTTAATCGGATGTTAAATCATTTCGGATGCGACGTCGAACTCGCGAGTAACGGAGAAGAAGCTGTTGAAGCTTACAGGAATGCATTCAAGAGTGATGACCCATTCGATATTGTAATAGTTGATCTGACAGTAGCCGAAGGTATGGGTGGTATTGAAACAGTTGAGCAAATCAGAAAATTTGATAAGAATGTAAAAGTCATAGTAGCAAGCGGGCATTTGACGGACTCAATAATAGACGAAATCGAAAGTGGGAAATTCAATGGTTCCCTGCCTAAACCTTTCAAGATGGACGAATTAGAAGCCGTATTGGCAAAAGTTTTGAATTCTTAGGATAAATCTTTATCCCGTTTTGATATAGTTCGACCGGAACGATTAATCAATGATTCGATTCTTCAGGTAAGAAGAATATACTTTTAATCGATCTGTTTAATTATCTTTTCATAACAATAATCTGTCGAATAATATGAAAAAGATAAAACTATTACTTTTGTGCACGGGTAATTCGTGTAGAAGCCAGATGGCTGAAGGGTGGGTAAAGTCAGAGCTGAGCCGTTTTGTCGACGTTTATTCCGCCGGAACCGAGCCGAAGGAGATAGATAAAAGAGCAATTAGCGTTATGGCGGAGGTAGGAATTGATATTTCCGGTCAATCTGCCAGCAATGTAGACGAATATCTAAATAAAGAATTCGATCTTATTATTACGCTGTGCGACGAAGCGCGTGAGAGCTGCCCCCTGTTTCCATCACAGGCAGAGGTAATCCATATGGGATTTAGGGACCCCGCGGATGCAATCGGAAGTGAGGAGGAAGTTTTAGGCGTATTCCGTGAAGTCAGGGATCGATTAAACCGGAGATTGATTACTCAGTTAAGAGAAAAATTTTCTCGAATTGACTAAGTTCCTACTGTCTTTCAGCCTCAAGAACGACTTTGCCCCAGTGAATTAATTGCGCGGCTCTTTCTATTGATTCGTTAGGAGGATGTTCGTAAAAATCTGCATCGGTATTTATAAACGGAATACTCTGAAGATTATCGGTGCCGTTACGAACCAATTCGAGTACTGCGGCCGCTACACTGTTCAGCTTATACTCTCCATCGAGCTTTCTTCCATTGTGGGCGGTTAGCGGAAAATCTCCTCTTATCCTCAAATCGAGCGCCTGGAGTGATACGAGAAGTTCAGCAGCCAGGACTTTTGTAACGTTTTCTACAACCATTCTCAAATGACGCGCCGCTGTCGTTGACATGGCATTATGGTCTTCGATATTTGCTGAGGTAGGGATGCTGTCAACAGACGAAGGGTGACATAATATTTTATTTTCCGCAACGAGGCTTGCAGCCATGTACTGATAAAGCATCATTCCGGAATCGAGTCCATCTGTTCCTGACGACAGATTCGCCGGCATCCCCCTGTTGTTTTTGGGGTCAAGAAGGAGCTGCATACGCCTTTCGGATATGCCGCCCAATTCCGCTATCGCTATTTTAAGGTAATCAGCCGCGAACCCTACCGGTTCGCCGTGAAAATTAGCGGCGGAATATGTCTTCCATTCGCTTATGGAAAAGCCGTCACCGACACTGTCCGGTCTGTCCTCATCTTCGATGAAGATGAGAGGATTATCAGTTGCGGAATTTATCTCTATCTCTATCTGCTCGTGGGTATGTGAAAGTGCGTCATGCACAGCGCCGTGTACTTGAGGTATCGCTCGTATTGAATATTCGTCTTGCTGATGATGACCTTCTGCCGCTCTGTCAATAAGATTCGAGTCTTTTATATACCTGTTTATATCTTTTGCAACGGAAATTTGTCCGCGGTAAGGTCTTGCCCTGTGAACTTTTTCATCGAACGCCCTGCTGAATCCCCCTAACGATTGAAGCGAGAGTGAACCGATAATGTTAGCAGTTTTAAGCACGACCGAAGAATCGAATATAGAAATAGCGGTTATCGCTGCGGAAATTGTTGCTCCATTGGTAAGAGCCAATCCTTCTTTTGGAGCGAGATGAATATTGACCTCACCCGAGCTTTTTATCGGTTCCGGCACAGGTGGAATCTGGAGACCCGCCGAGCTGAGGGCTTCATTTCCACTGACGGGGGCAGAAGCTTTTTCCCCGTTTGATAGAAAATCAGGCTCGTGCCACGCTTTGCCCCTTCCGATCATCACTACCGCGAGGTGGGCTAATTGACAAAGGTCGCCTGAGGAACCGAGACTTCCCTGCGACGGTATCAGCGGATGAACACAGTTATTCAGCATATCCCTCAGTAAGAATAGAATTTCCGGCCTGACTCCAGAGCGTCCTTCCGCAAACGCTCTCAGCCGTATCAGTATTGCCGCTCGAACTATTTCTACTGGAAGCGGATCTCCAACGGCTGTTAAATGACTGTAAATCAAATTCACTGAAAGACGGCACGCATCGGCATAACTCTTGATCGGCTTATCCTTATTGTTGCCGAAGCCGGTATTTACACCGTAAATCAGCTGGCGATAATCGATCTCGTCATCATCGCCCAAACTTTTGGACAATTTTGCAGCAATATGAACGGCGTCGCTTATATATTCCGCGCTGCGTTCACATCTTGCAATGCTGAGGGGGTCTATTTCAACCGTTGCGAAATTGTTATTCGAATTCCCGCATGCGACCGCTATAAGTTGATTTATTGTTAATCTATGCTCGGGAAGATGGCTTAGAATGATGGGATAAGCCACTTTCTCACCCATTATATCAATGAATTTCCCCCCGTTTTCACTCACTCTGATATCTCGCAAGAATCTGACTGACTGTTTTTATCAGGTCTGAACGGGGGACAGTCACTTGTGAAGGTTGTTCTGCGAGCCACTCTTTGCGCTCCTGAAAACTCTCGGACAATTCCTTGCCGAGCATGAGGTCTTTGACTGTAACCTGATCTTTGGCAAACTCATCAGAGCCGACGATGACCGCTACGGCCGCTCCTCTTTTATCGGCGTATTTCATCTGTTTGTTGAAACCTCCACTGCCGAGATATGTCTCAGCTGAAATTCCGGAAGAGCGTAATTCGGATGTAATTTTTATATAGTCACTGATCTTATCGCTATCCATGACGGTTACGACAACGGGTGCGTTAATCAGAGTGTCTTTATTCTGTTTTATGGTTGATAGTGCAGCAAGAAGTCTATCCACGCCGATGGAAATACCGGTAGCTGGAGTTTTTTGTCCGGTAAACCGTTCTATAAGATCGTCGTACCTCCCCCCCCCGGCAACGCTACCGAATTCTCTTTTACGGTTTTTCTCATCCTTGATTTCGAATGTCAAATTGGCCTCGAATACCGGTCCGGTATAATATGCCATGCCTCTTACAACTGTCGGAGCAAACAAGATAGTGTCCTCGTCATATCCCATATCGTTCAGGTATGAGTCCATCTCGCGGAGCTCCTCTAATCCTGTATGACCTTCGGAGCTCTCTTTCATAAATTCAGATAACGCATCGAGAACCTCACTCCTCGAATTTCGAGGAACCTCGAGAAACTGAACGATGACATCAACCTCCCGATCGGATAATTCAGCCCCTTTGATAAAAGCACCCGATTTGTCTTTCCTGCCGGAAGTCAGAAGTTGAGTTACGCCGTTAATACCCAACCTGTCCAGTTTATCAATACTTCTTAATACGTTTTGAGCAAGGTCTGAAAGCGAACCGTCGTTGTTTCTCACTTCAATACCGGCGGATTCTAATACGCCATTCACTATTTTGCGGTTACTTATTTTTACTTCAAAATCCTTTTTCTCGATCCCGAGAGCTTCGAAAGCATCAACCAGGGCAGCACAAACTTCACAATCAGCCAAGATTGAGGTAGTGCCGACCGTGTCAATGTCGAACTGAGTAAACTCCCTGAATCTTCCCGCTCCCGGTTTTTCAAGTCTCCATACTTTTCCTATCTGATATCTTCTGAAAGGTGTCGGAAGATCCTGGTATTGGGCGATGACTCTTGAAAGAGGAGCGGTTAGATCGTACCGCAGCGCCACCCATTCATCCTCAGATTCAAAGGCAAAAATGCCTTCCTCCGGTGTGTCGCCGTCGGGTAGAAACTTTCCTAACACGTCCACATATTCAAGCGCCGGAGTCTCAATCTGTTGGAAGCCGTAAAGTTCGTAAACGGCTTGAATTCGCTCCAGCATCATTCTCCGGTTGAAAGACTCACCCCAGAGCGAGTCTTTAAATCCTTTGACGGTACGAGGTTTAGGTTTGATTGGTTTTTTTGTCAATTTCTATATGGTATCCTTGCGAGTGAAGTTCTAAAAGCAAATGGAATCAGACTTATTCTGCACCCAATATACACCAAACTTGATTACTGCAATCTCTCGTAATCAGTACTGGAGGCGGGAATCGAACCCGCGACCTCCTGATCCACAGTCAGGCGCTCTATCCATCTGAGCTACCCCAGCATCTGGGAAAAATATAGGCTGGATAACGATATAAATCAAATATTCTTTGCTCTTTCCGGTTAGTCCCGCAATGTAAATTTAATTCTGATTAAATAGGTTGTTCTACGAAAAATGCGGCAAAAAAATTATTTGCAATATCATATGAAGCTTAGTACATTTCCCAGCGCAGAGAAAAGTCCCCATCGTCTAGCCAGGTTTAGGACTCAGGGTTTTCGACCCTGCAACAGGGGTTCAAATCCCCTTGGGGACACAGAATGAAGTCATGGGAGGAGACAAGGATGTGTTCAATAAACACCAAAACGGGGCTCGCTAACAATTTATTTTTTCTTTGCGGCGCGTAAAAATGTTTAAACGAACACATCTGATTTTATATTCCGTGAAAACCTGTACCTTATTATTCAGGGTACGTAAATATGGGAAAATAGATGAACCTATTCAGAAACAAAAAGACCTTGGGAATTAAGTCCGGGTATGGTTAACGTGACGACCAAAAAGACGGATTCTGAATTAAAGCCTTCACTCCTTATCGTGGATGATGAACCACTGGTGAGGAAGTCTTTGGCAAGAATCTTAACGAAAGAAGGATACGAGGTTAGAACTGTAGACAGTGGTGCAAAGGTATTCAAAAATGACCTGCTTTCAAAAACGGACGTAATATTGCTGGACCTGTTTTTAGGTAAAGAAAGCGGTTTTGACGTCCTTGAGAAAGTGAGGGAAATCGCTCCCCACGTAGTTGTAATAGTCGTTACGGGTCATGGGGATGTCAGGTCTGCAGTCGAAGCTATGAAAAAAGGAGCTTACCAGTTCATAGAAAAGCCGAGTGATAAAAAGACAATTGTCGATATTGTCAACAGGGCAACGTATAAGGATATACCTCAAGACGGTAAGCAAAAATTGCAGAAAATCACTATCTCCATCGGGAGAAGGAGAGAGCAATTTTTTTATGGTGAGGCGTTCGAACCTACGATCAAATTAGCGCGTAAAGCAGCCAAAGGAGGAAATTCCACGATCCTCATCCAGGGACAAAGCGGTACGGGAAAAGAGCTCTTAGCAAGATATATTCACAATCAATCGAGCAGGAAAGACAAGCCGTTTGTAGCAATTAATTGTGCGACACTGCCGAAAGATTTAATTGAGAGCGAATTATTCGGCTATGAATCCGGAGCATTTACCGGTGCGAGACTAAAAGGTAAAGTCGGATTTGTCGGACAGGCGGAAGGCGGAACGCTGCTTCTCGATGAAGTGGGAGAGCTTCCTACCGAACTACAGACAAAATTTCTAAGATTTCTGGAAACAAAAGAATATTATCAATTGGGCAGCGCTCAGCTTCAATATTCGGATGTCAGAATAATGGCTTCAACTAATGCGGACCTTGCGGCACGGGTAAAGGAAAAAAAATTCAGAAAAGATCTCTTCTATCGGCTGAACGTCGTTCACTTGAATATCCCTCCGTTAGCGGATCGGAAAGATGAGATTTTACCGCTTGCAGAATATTTTCTTGAATATTTTAACAGAAAGTATAACAATCATATCAAGGGTTTTAAGGAGAGGGTTAAAGCGTATCTTCGGGCGCTCCCGTGGGATGGCAACGTCAGGGAGTTAAAAAACCTTGTCGAAAGGGCTATAATAATCAGTAGCAGCAATTATATAACCTTTGAAGACGTAGATACTCAGATTTCAAGCAAAGAGTTCGACATCATAAAAATGGACATAAACCTCGACCTTCTTAACAATGAAAATCCTCTCTGGGAAGCTCGTAAAGAAGTGATTTCCAAAGTACTTGAACTGACGAACGGAAATAAAAGTAAAGCGGCAAAGCTGCTGAAAATTCCGCGCAGCACGCTCCGGTTTTATCTTAATAAGGGGTCTGCGGGGCAAGAGTAATGCCCGGCTATACTAAACCGATCCCGCACATGTGGAATTAGCATACTCACGCATGCCGCCACAATCCGATAAGTTAGGTGTCAAATATAATTTTTAATTCTGAGAACTGAAAAAGGTACTGTCTTTCAGAAGGTCTTTCAAAATGTCACGTTCGTTCAACTGAGCGGAGGTTTTATCCGAGATTTCTTTAATTCGAGATTTCTTTTCCGAATCCAAAGATACGATTTTCGATACGGATTTATCAAGGACTTTTAACGATAGATTTATTGACTCGCGAGCATACTCGATCGTCTTAGCATATTGCTCCATTGCTTCTTTAAATTTACCCTGATTTTGAAGTTCATTGAATTTTTCCAGGTGCGCCTCAAGGGTTTTTTGTCGTGCGTCGAATTTCTCGCTCTCCGAACTCAAATCTGTTCCTCTCTTTAGAATCGTTTATTAAGAACGATTATAAATTATTAGTTTCAATAAGTCAACAGCTTTTAAAACAACTTTCACAATGATCCGAGAATTCCCAATTTGATTCTAAAATGAGAAGAAGATATTATCGAGAGGTAATCTGCTTCGAGTTTATGAACGCTTCTAATTATATGGCAGTATTCCGCCATTATGATAACCATATGTCGAAAAATTCGTATCGGTAAAAATCACCTTTTACTATCTCGCAGGATAATTTCCGGTCTATTAAGAGAGAAAATATTGTTAAGGGTATTCAAAACTCACTGAGCGAGAGCAAATTAAACCTCCCTGAGAATTAGTTAAATTTAATTCACAATGGGACTGACATCGATCGAAGAATACTGGCATAGTAATTGCAAACAGTTTGACTCGAATATGTATGCACCTAATATAAAATAAGCAAAAAAATTAATTTAGAGAACGGCCACAACATGAAAGTTTTGAATCAGATAGATAAAGAGGAAATAGAGAAAACAGTAAATGAGAGAGGGCTTACCCTCTTATTATCCGTTGACGAAATGCGATTATACATGACATATGATCCGGAACTTAATGAGGGAACTCCTTCGTTAGACGTTGTGTACGCTCTTGCCGGAAAGCTTGGAGTGACTGGCGGTTTAATGGATAGCGTTGTCGAACATTATATCAATAACGAAGAATCATCCAATCATATTTTGATAGCCGAAGGATCACCGCCTAAAAATGGTTTTGACGCAAAAATTTTGTATGAATTTGATCTTTTATCAGAAGGCGATTCACAGTATTTCCCAAGTAATACAATAGAAAAGACGCACTCTTCAGGGAAAATCCAAATTAGAAAAGGAGAGCTGATTGCCCAGAAACTTCCGGCAAGTAAAGGTTCGCCCGGAAGAACTCTCACCGGAGGAAAAATCGAATTTCAACCCGAAGATATTCCTCTTCCTTCCGGCAGAAATACACTGAAATCAGCGGACGGTTTATCGTTAACTGCAGCGAAGAGCGGGATTATATCCACAGAAAATGATTTGGTGCATGTTGAGGATACATTCACCGTAGACGGAGATGTAGGTTACGATACGGGGAATATAGATTTTCTTGGAAATATAAAAATCAACGGTGACGTGAGACCCGGTTTCATAGTCGAAGCGGATGGTGATATAGAGATTACCGGCTGCGCCGAATCTGCGAAGCTGATTTCGCGAAAAGGCAGTATCAAAGTATTACACGGGATATTAGGTAAGAACAAATCCAAGATCATAGCAGCAAAAGATTTGGAGGCGGGATTTATTCAAGACGCAAATATCACTGTTGGGAATAACGTAATAGCCGGAAGATATATTTTGAATAGTGAATTAAATGCTGAGGGCTGTATCAGAGTACTCGACAGCGAAGGAACTATCAGGGGAGGGAAGATCAGTTCAAAAGAAAGCATAAGAGCGAAAGTTGCCGGATCTACAAAGAGGATACCGACACAGCTTAAGATCGGAAGGAACCTTGACGGCGCAGCGCTACAAAGAGTATTACAATTAGATAAGCAGCTGGGAGAATTATCAGAAAAAATGAAGGCAAATGAAAGACAAATACAGTTTATCGAGTTGTTGGAAGAGCGTGTAGAAAAACTCCCAATAGATAAGAAATCCGGTAAGGAACTATTAATTCATGCCAACGAAGAAATCAGAGCTGAATTGGAAAGAACGGAAGAAGAGAAGGTCGGACTACTTGCCAATTCGCTGAACAAGGACGTCGAAAAGAAAATTGAGATCGTGTCAAAGGTATTTCCGGGTGTGATCATTAACATTGATACGGAGGAATATCTTGTACAACAAGAGCTATTGGGATCGGTTTTCAAGCTCGAAGAAGGGGCTATAACGGTTGAGCATAGAAAATAACACTGAACGAGTAATAATAATTGATGATGAAGTAGAAGTCGTATCCAGCCTCGTCGATCTGTTGAAAAGCAGCGGGATTGAGGTTGAAGGGGAAACGGATTCCGAAAAATTTATCAAAAGGCTTGATGAAGAGCATTTTGATGTTATCGTCACGGATTTCAAGATGCCCCGAGTCTCAGGTCTTGATATTGCCCGCAAGGTGAACAAGGAGCGTTATGAGAGTGACGTAATAATAATCACCGGTTACGGGACGATGGATTTGGCAATACAATCGTTAAAACAGAATGTTTATGATTTCATACTGAAGCCTTTTAAGTACGAAGAGCTTATCCATACGATAGAGCTGGCGTTTGAAAGAAGAAGGTTAATAAATGAAATCAAACAACTCTCTATAGAACGTGAAAAACATTTAAAAGAGTTGTCTACCTTGTATGACATCAATGACATCGTCGTAAATTCATCGAGCCGTGATGCCGTCTTGAGTTTTGCGAGAGATACACTCAGCATCGGAATAGGAATAAATTCCGCAGGGATTCTCTTGAATTCTAATGGATCCAACACTTACACACCTGTAAATGGAGTCGGTGATTTTGAGAAGACCTTTCCGGATTTGTCAATAGACACAAACGACGAGAAGTTAATGACACTGATTAAAGGTAAAGGAATTGCCGAAATAGACGATCTCTCGATGCTCAATCATAGCTCTTATGATAGGAACGTAACCGATAACAGTAAGGTTTGGCTGATTCCAATGAATGTCAGTTCGCGGTTAGCAGGATTTATTTGCGTAGTTACCGATTCGAGTGAGGGACCCCTTTCTACCGAAAAACAGAAACTATTAAGAGTTCTCGCAAACCAACTCGGTCCGCAACTAAGAATTATCGAAGAAGAAAACCGCATACCCTCTTATAGACAGGGCACCCTGGTTCGATTGAAAAAACGAATGAAGAAGTCAACGCAAATCGTTGATGCGTATGGTGGGTCAGTAGCATTCGTTTTTTTCAGAGTAATTTTAAACTCCGATTCCCGTTTATCGGGTGAGACATTTTTAAAGGGTATGGAAACTTTAGGTTCTTTGATCCAGGAAAAAATTAATGAAAACGATGATCTGATGCAGATAGGTATAGACGCATTCTTAACATCATTATACGGAAGAAGTAAAATTGAAGCTGAGCTTGTCGCGAACAGTATGAGCTATGATTTCCAATCAATATTGTCGGAATCCGTATCAAAAGAGATGGTGATAAATGTAAGCTCCACCTCGTATCCTGAGGACGCCGATGATGTAATGCGCTTATATCATCAGCTGGTACATGAATACTCCTCATTTATAAATCAACCAACAATTATAAATCAACCAACAATAAAGAAACAGGGACATGAGAATTAATGAGAAAAAGAGAAATTTTGGTAGTAGATGATGAACCAAAAATCGGTCATTACCTTACAAAAGCATTAAATATAAGAAATTATCAAGTTCAAGCGGCTTCCCGCGGCAGCGAGGCATTAGAGATACTCAAGAAAAAATCGGTAGATTTGGTTATTACAGACCTTAAAATGCCAGAGATGACCGGATTGGATCTTTTAAAGAAAATAAAAATGGAATCACCGCCTGTGGGAGTAATAGTAATGAGCGGTTACGGGACTATCGAAGAAGCGGTGGAGTCAATTAAATTTGGCGCATTCGACTTTATTACAAAGCCGTTTACCATAAAAAAAATCTCGGAATTGACTAACAATTACTTTAAGTCGTATAAGGACAAGACGATTAATTCATTTAATACAGGTGACAACCATTACGGTGATATGCTCGGGCGAAGCGACGCTATGAAGGAGATTTTTAATACTATAGACCACATAGCCCATACAGACGTTACTGTCTTTATTCAGGGGCCGACGGGAACCGGAAAAGAGATGGTGGCCAACGCACTGCAAGAAAGAAGTAAATTAAAAGATAAACCATACGTAAGAGTAAATTGCGCGGCATTGCCTGCCGGTCTTATGGAAAGTGAACTCTTTGGGCACGTAAGAGGTGCATTTACCGGAGCCGTGAAAGACAGAAAAGGAATGTTCGAACTTGCAAACGGGGGTACCATTTTATTGGATGAAATAAGTGAAATGGAATTGGCGCTCCAGGCAAAGTTGCTTCGTGTGCTTCAAACAGGTGAAATCCAGCGTGTGGGTGATGAAAATTTCAAAAAGGTAAAAGTGAGGGTCATAGCCACTACTAATCGAAATATCGAGGATGAGATCAATGATGGTAACTTCAGGGAAGACTTATTTTATAGGTTGAATGTCGTCCCGATATTTCTGCCGTCATTAAGTGAAAGGAAGGAGGACATACCCCTGTTAGCACATTATTTTGTCAGAAGAGTGGCGAGTAAATATGGCAAACCCGAACTGCGTCTTTCGGAAGATTCTATCAAGACACTACTATCAATGGACTTCCCGGGTAATGTCAGGGAGTTGGAGAATAAGCTGGAACGAGCGGTTGTCCTGTCCAAAAATGATGAGTTATCGCCTGAGGATGTGCTTGAAGCGCTCGACGGTCGAGTAAGGGAGAAGAAACGCACACAGAATCCTTTTACTACCGGCACTATCGAAGGAGCGGAAAGAGAACTGATCTTAAACTCACTAAACTTCAACAACGGGAATAGATCCAAGACGGCAAAGGAACTGGGCATTACCGCCCGGACGCTGCGTAATAAGATTAATCGGTACAGAAAAGAAGGCGTTCTCTAAAATAATCAAGTCTTTGGGGAAGTTTTTCCCCTGTACAAGGCAAATTTTTCCTACTCGATGAATTAGATTCTGTTCAAAAAGAGAGATCCACAAATCTCTTAAACAATTAAATATCAACCAGATAGAAACTCTTGGTTATGCACAGATATTTGTGGCATACTAATTGTAATCATTGATTTCGATGGAATGGAGACTTGAATGATTAACGATATTATCGGTAATAAGACATTAATACCCATTCTAAAAAGAATCCTTGATTTAGGAGCTGTCAGGCACCGGGTTATCGCACAGAACATTGCGAACGCATCTACTAACGGCTACCGGAAAAAATCAGTTGATTTCGAAGAACGTTTA
>JADFMS010000069.1 GCA_022563775.1 Fidelibacterota bacterium
GTCTCTTTTGTTCTCAGAAAGAGCGGAGCGGCAAGTGATTTAAAGGAGAACAGCGTATCAATAGTATTGGGATATTCAGCCGGTGAACTCTGGTTTGTACGCAGAAAGAGATAATTTATTAAATAACGATAAGGAGTAATTAATGACACTTTTGGTTAATCTCGTTAAACGTTACGGCATCATGGGATTATTAGGCATTACTTTTTCATATATGGTAATCTCCGGCTGTGCTTCTCAATCAGGCTCAACGAGCGATGAGCTGTCAGCGGCGGAAAAGGCGAGGCTCGATTCTCTTGCCAGGGTCGCCGACAGGCAGTGCAAAATTTATCTTTCGACCGCATTCGAATATTTCAAAAACAAAGAATATGAAGGTTCGCTAAGAAATTACACTAAAATGGTGAACAGCGGCTGTACAGAAAAATACGGTGACAGGGTTTGGGTTTTCCTCGGAAACTCATATAGAGAAATGGATAAGCCCGACAGCGCAATGTGGGCGTTTAACAAAGGACTTTCGGAGGAGCCCGACAACATTTCTCTGCATGAAAACGTAGCTTTTATGTTTCAACTTTCCGGTGATAACGATAAGGTCATCGCGGAATATGAAACGATTGCCGCTTTGGATTCGTCAAACATTGCTCGCTGGAGAAAGCTGCATGATCTCTATTTCAGAGTTGCGGAGTATGAAAAGGATCTCGGCGTATTAAAAAAGATAATCAAGATGGACCCGGAAGATATCATAGCAAAAAATGACCTCGTCACGGTTATGAAATTCTTGGGGGAGGACCCGACGGAGCTGCTGGAAGAGAGACATCTGAACAATCCTGACAACCCGGAGTTTTTGCTTGAATATGCAAATACGATTTATCAAACGGCGGATTATGAAAAAGCTATTCCGCTTTATGAAAAACTGCTCTCTCTTGAACCTGATCATTTTTTGGCTCTTGACCGGATAGCGACAAGCTATAAAAACCTCGATAACACGGGTAAGGCGCTCTCTTCTCTAAAGAGACTGCTGAAGTTAAGACCCAATGATAAAACGGTGGTATATGATATTACGGATCTGTACAAACAAGCCGGTGAGCTCAAAACCGCATATTCCTGGGCAAATAAGACCATAAATACGAAACCTAAGGATGGACGCGGGTTTTACATACGAGGTTTGGTTCTTGAAGCGGCTGCCAATAATTGTCAGAATGAACGCGGTGCTAAAGTACCGTCTATATATGATAAGCTTGTCTTCGAAGTAGCTCTCGACGACGTTAAAGAAAGTGTCGCGCTTGGATATACTGCGGCGCGCAGCAGGATTCAGTTTTTAGAACAACAGGCTCCGTCAAAAGGCGACATTTTTATGCACCCTGAAAAATTTCAGCCTGAAGGTGATTGTTATAAATGGATAAAGAGGAAAGTAAAAAGAAAATAGCGCTCGGTGCTGACCACGCCGGCTATGAGCTAAAAGAGAAAATCGCCGATTATCTTAAGAATAAAGGTTACGAGGTCATAGATTTCGGAACCTATTCAAACGAGTCCACTGATTATCCTGATTTAGCGTTGAAGACCGCGAAATCGGTTTCTGAAAAGGAATCCGATGAAGGAATTCTCGTCTGTGGTACCGGGATCGGGATGAGTATTGTAGCAAACAAACTGCCGGGAGTACGTGCGGCTCTTTGTAACTCAACAGAAACGGCGAAACTCGCCAGGCAGCATAATCACGCAAATCTTCTCTGTCTTGGAGCTCGTGTAGAGAGATCGGAATCTGTTGAAGACATAATAGATGCGTGGTTGTCAGCTGAGTTCGTGCATGGAAGACACGATCGGCGGGTTCAGAAGATTCATACGCTTACCGGAATATAAAATTGTTGTCGACATTAAAAGCGGAAGACCCCGAGCTTTATGAATCCGTACGGGGTGAAGTAGCCCGCCAGCGCCAGACCCTTGAGTTGATTGCTTCCGAAAATTTCGTTAGCCGTAAAGTATTGGAAGCTGCCGGTTCTGTATTGACGAATAAATACGCCGAAGGGTATCCGGGTAAACGATATTACGGCGGGTGCGCTCATGTGGATATTGCGGAAAATCTCGCCCGCGACAGAGCAAAAAAACTCTTCGGCGCCGAATATGTGAACGTTCAACCTCACTCCGGTTCACAGGCGAACATGGGAGTCTACTTTACGTTTTTAAAACCGGGTGATACTCTGATGGGGATGAGCCTCTCGATGGGCGGTCATCTCACTCACGGCTCACCTGTTAACTTCTCGGGAAAAATTTATAACGTCGTATCTTACGGAGTAACAAAAGAAAAAGAGCTGATCGATTTCGATCAGGTGGCAAAAGTTGCGCGAGATGAGAAACCTAAAATGATCGTCGCCGGCGGAAGCGCTTATCCGAGAGATATTGATTTCGCGAAATTTCGTGAAATTGCCGACGAAGTGGGTGCGTATCTGATGGCTGACATAGCGCATCCTGCCGGACTGGTTGCCGTAGGGCTGCACAACGACCCTCTGCCTGTTTGCCACGTAGTTACCACTACTACCCATAAAACTCTCCGGGGACCACGGGGCGGGATGATAATGATAGGGAAGGATTATGAAAATCCGTTCGGCATAGTCGCCCCTAAATCCGGAAGGACAAAGATGATGTCTGAACTTCTTGACAGTATGATCATGCCGGGAATACAGGGAGGACCGTTGATGCACGTGATAGCCGCAAAAGCGGCGGCGTTTGGTGAAAACCTTGAACCGGAGTACAAAACTTACATCGAGCAGGTGGTGGCAAATGCCAAAGCCCTCGCAGACGCCCTGCTCGAACACGATTTTAAAGTTGTTTCGGGCGGTACTGACGTGCATCTTGTACTGTTGAACCTTGTAAATAAAAACACTACGGGCAAAGCGGCGGAAGAATCACTTGAAGCGGCGGGTATCACTACCAATAAAAACATGGTGCCGTTTGACGAGCGGAGTCCATTTGTAACGAGTGGATTACGGATAGGAACCCCGGCGCTGACTACAAGAGGCATGAAGGAAGAACAAATGAAGATAATAGCAGACTTGATGGACAAAGTTATTTCTAATCCCGATGACAAAGCTATCAGGAAGGAAGTAAGAATATCGGTCGGAGAACTTTGTGAAGAATTTTCACTATACGATTACCTCGTCTAAAGCTGGGAGGATAAGAATATGAGATGTGTCTATTGTGATTCGGCGGATACTAAAGTCGTTGATTCACGGGCGGTTCAAAGCGATAACGCCATCCGGCGCAGACGCGAATGCGAATCGTGTTCAAAGCGCTTTACAACTTATGAATATATAGAGAACACTCCCGTAATGGTCGTTAAAAACGACGGCAGGAGGGAGACGTATGCGCGGCAAAAGGTGGAAAAAGCAATACAGATAGCGTGCAATAAACGTCCGGTGTCTCTCGAACAGATATCTTCCATAATAAATGACGTTGAACTTGAACTCGGCAATCTCGGCAGAAGGGAAGTACCGGTTAAAGTGATAGGCGAAACTATCATGAAGAAACTCAAATCTATTGATGAAATCGCTTTTGTCAGATTCGCCAGTGTTTATAAGCAGTACAAGGACACGCAGGAGTTCATCTCCGAAATCCACAGGATGAATTGATAAACTCTTGACTTCTGATCGAAAGCCGGGTATAATATATCTGACATTGTAACGGGGCCGTAGCTCAGCTGGGAGAGCGCCTGAATGGCATTCAGGAGGTCGTCGGTTCGATCCCGATCGGCTCCACTAACATTACCAATGGTTACAGAGAATTTAATGAATTACAAAATTTAGATACGCCTGAATGGCATTCAGGAGGTCGTCGGTTCTTCCGTAGGAACTCCTTTGGAGGATCCCGATCGGCTCCACTAATATCCCGTACATAATTAAAATCCGTACATTAATGTATATTAAATTTGTTCATGCTAATATTTTTTTGCCATTAAATTAGTAAATTAAATATGTAATAATTACCGTTTGGATGAAAAGATAAAATATGGCTAAAGTAAATCTTGATAAACCTGTATTAAAGGCTGAGATAGAAATAGATAGATACCATTTAACTCATCCGTTTATCAAATTAAAAAAGACTGAAGCATTTTGGTATCTCTTCTGTGCAGCAGAAGAATCTATGATGATGACAACGATGAACTTCCCAGATGATCTCTACATCGCAGGTAATTATGTTGATAGTATGAAATATGTATTAAAGTATTGTATGCAGTGGATAAATCATTCATGTACAACTGGAGGAAAAATTCCGTTAAAAAGTAATCCAAAGTTGAAAACTCTGGCAATCGAATTTCTGAACATTGGTTCTGAATATCAGGTATTTGTTGTGCAATATACTTTGGCGTTAAAAGGTATCCTAAAGATGAAAGCTGAAAATTATTCTCTCGATGTTGATTATCCTCCAAATTATGATCGACGAATCGAGGCATATAATCAATTGCTTTTTCCGGAATTAATAGATGATGCGAAAGATATTACTACTTCAATCAGTGATTTTAGAACGGCTATCACCAGCAATATCAGGATGGGGGACGGAACCTTTACCTATTCAATCAAGCCAAGGGATGTAATAAAAGCAATAAACTACATAAAGGAATATTCTGTCCAGGCGTACGAATTACCTCCAGAATGGAAGTTTGCTCGATATTCATTATCCGAGTTCAAGAAAGTTTATGATGGATTGACAGCTTTGGCACATTATCATTTACTCGCATACAATTATTCAATTGGAAATGCAAGACCGTATGGTGGATTCATAACAAATATTTATAAATTCAAAATGGCAGGGATGATTAATAGGCTTTCGAGATATACTGCCGAAATAAATAAGGAAACGATTAAATATATTCTTAACGATTTAACATATGGATCGCATGACTTAATAAATCCAGATCCTGCGTTACAACCAATAATTCCATTATCAGGTGAGCAATTCGCAATCATCCCTTCAATATTAATCTCGAATTCACCGGAGAGAAATTTGATATCCTTATTGAATAGGATTCCTAAGGAGAGACATATTTATTCAAAAATCAGTAATGAAAAAGAATCTATAATGAGAGATAAAATTAAGAGTGAGTTGAATGATATCGACTATCGATTTTGGAATGGTAAGATATCTAAAACAGGGGAGCTACCGGACATTGATTTGGCTATTATCTCCGAATCAGAAAAGATTGTTCTTATCTGTGAATTAAAATGGTTTCTCGATCCGGCTGAGACGAGAGAAATGATCGAAAAAACAGATGAAATAGTTAAAGGCATTGAACAAATTGAGAAACTCAGAAAAAATTATGATAGCGTAAAAGATACAATTGATCAAAAATTAAATATAACCTCGGATTACGATTATATGTTTATAGTTATTTCCGAAAATTTTATTGGTCTTTCCTCGGTACATGTTGAAGAAATACCCGTAATTAATAGATCGCACATAATTCATAAGATTAAGGAAAAACGATCTTTAAAATTTATAATAGAATGGCTTAAACAGAGAAATTATCTCCCTACTCCAGACATTCATTTTAAAACGGGTATCAATCATTACAAGGTGGGTAAGTGGAGCATTCCAATTATAAGTTACAAACCTTTGATTAAAAAAAGTTTAAAGTATCATACATAGTAGTAATGTGAATCTATTCTATTTTTGTAGGCTTGATCATTTAGGTCATCCGTATCAAGATAGTCTACAACAATTAAAGTTCAGTATTCTAATGATTTAATAAGTAATATAGTGGCTGTTTCACAAAAGGAGTTTGTAAATATTTGCGAAAATAGGCTTTAATGGAATGGCATTCAGGAGGTCGTCGGTTCTTCCGTAGGAACTCCTTTGGAGGATCCCGATCGGCTCCACTAATATCCCGTACATAATTAAAATCCGTACATTAATGTATATTTAATCTGTTTGTGTTAAATTTGCGCAAATGATTTTCTTTAAACTTATACGGATTCAAATTTAATGATCATAGTCACAGGTGGAGCCGGACTTATAGGAAGCGCTGTCGTTTGGAAATTGAACGGCAGAGGCGTAGATGACATACTGATCGTCGATCACAATCCAAACGGCGATAAGGACGATAATCTCGCAGCGTTAAAATATTCGCAGTATTTAGATAAATCCGACTTCCTTCAAAAACTTTTTGACGGTCGGCTCAGCGATAGTATAGAATCGATAATTCACCTCGGCGCATGTACTGATACAACTGAGACTGATAAGGAGTATCTATATCAAAACAATTTCGATTACACCCGCAAACTCGCCTCTTATGCGGTGAATAATAAAATCCGGTTTATATATGCTTCAAGCGCTGCGACTTATGGAAACGGCGAGAAGGGTTATGCCGATGATGAGAATCTGATTCCTGCGCTTGAACCGCTCAACGAATATGCTCGTTCAAAACAAATGTTCGATCTATGGGCAACTGAAAATGGCCTGCCGGACAGGATCGCCGGCCTCAAATACTTCAACATATTCGGTCCGAATGAAGGTCATAAGGGAGAGATGAGGAGTATGGTGGCTAAGGCATTCGAGCAGATATGGTCATCCGGTGAAGTCAGACTCTTCAAATCGCACCGTGAGGAATACGAAGACGGGGAGCAGCAAAGAGATTTTCTCT
>JADFMS010000019.1 GCA_022563775.1 Fidelibacterota bacterium
TCAGATGCGAATCATATAAAGGAGTTTTTTTCATCTCGCTCATGCTGTCAGCACTCTTTCTATCCTGTCTAATGCTTCTCTGATATTTTCTTTAGAATTCGCATAAGAAAAACGTATGTAACCCTCTCCGTTAGCTCCAAAAGATGTTCCTTTCAAACAAGCGACTCCGGCATCGTTCAGAAATTTATTCTCCGCCTCCTCCGAAGTCAGTCCCGTTTCTTTGATGTTGGGGAAGACATAAAAAGCTCCTTTTGGAGTTCGACAGCTGATACCCGGAAGAGCGTTCAGACCATCGACAATAACCGATTTCCGTTCTTTGAATTCAGCGATCATATTTTCAGAGTCATCCTGCGGTCCTTTAAGAGCTTGGATTCCCGCTCTTTGAGTAAATGATGCGGTACAGGAATTACTATTCACCATAAATTTTGAAACTATTTCAGCAACATTTTTGGGCATCACGCCATAGCCGAGCCGCCATCCCGTCATGGCATAGGTCTTCGAAAATCCTTCTATGAGTATCGTTTTTTCCTTCATACCCTCAAGTGAAATGATCGAGTGGTGCTCTCCGTCGTAAACCATTCGACTGTATACTTCGTCTGTCATAACTATTATATCTCTGTCTGAGACCAACGAAGCTATCTGCTCCAAATCCTCTAATGAAAGAACACCGCCGGTCGGATTTTGAGGAGAATTAATGATTATCATTCGAGTCCTGTCATTAATAAGATCGGTTAATTCTTCGATATCAAAGCTAAAATCCTTCTCTTCACGGAGAGTGAGCGGCACCGGTTTCGCGCCTATGAAATTTATCATCGATTCGTATATAGGGAATCCGGGATTCGGGTAAATAACCTCATCGCCTTCCTCGACACAAGACAATATTCCGTAGAACATTATCGGTTTTGCGCCGGGAGTGACCACTACGTTCTCGACCCCTATATCCACATTCCTTGTCGATTTCATCTCTTCAACTATCGCTTCTTTCAAGTCCATGTCACCTGAAGCGGGACCGTAATGGGTCCAGCCCTCATCAAGAGCCTTATGCGCCGCTTCAATGATGTGACGGGGCGTATCGAAATCGGGTTCTCCAATCTCAAGATGAATAATTGATTTTCCCTGAGCCTCAAGCGCTTTTGCTCTTGCGAGCACTTCAAATGCCGTCTCTGTTCCAAGTCTATTCGTTCTATCAGCTAAATACAAATTTCTCTCTGTCCTATCTTATATTGCTCAAAGCGTCACGTATCAAATCTTCCGGCAGTGCATCCGCTCCTAAAGAACGAACGGATCTTTTAGCCGCTTCAAATGCCTGTTTACGGGAATAACCGAGTGTCTCCAAAGCCGAAACAGTGGTCATGATACTGGAATCCAACTCAGTTTCATCGCTCTCTCTCAACCATTCATCACTATCATCCGGCGCGCCGAATTTGTCCCTTAATTCCACTATCAATCGCTGAGCGGTTTTCTTTCCTATCCCCTTGATAGTTGTTAACCGCTCCACATCGCCTTCCATAACCGCTTTTTTCAATTGCATTATACCTGTGCCGGAAAGGATTCCAAGAGCAACTTTCGGACCTATGGCGGATATGGCAATCAGAAGGCGAAACATTTTCCTTTCTTCCTCGGTATGGAACCCGAAGAGTGACATCTCGTCCTCGCGCACATGAAGATGAGTGTATAAAACTACCGCTGAATTCTTCTCCGGTAGTTTTTCGAAGGTACTCAGGGGGATATGAACAGAATAGCCTAACCCGCCGACGTCTATCGTTACAAGAACAGGTTCTTTGCTTACGAGTGTGCCTCTTAGATGTGTTATCACAGACTGAAATCTCCGTGATTCGCATGACATATCGCAGCCGCAAGCGCATCGGAGGCGTGTTCGCCCGGCAGTTCCTTTACATTAAGAATGTTCTTTACCATATACTCTACCTGCTGTTTCGAAGCGCCGCCGTTACCGACCACTGATTGTTTTATCGAACGTGCCGAATATTCAGCGCACTCGATATTTGCCTGAGAAAGTGTCAGTAAAATAGCTCCGCGGGCATGGCCCATCTTAAGAGCTGTCTTAGCATTCGATCCGTAAAACGTCTCCTCCACTACTCCTATCTGGGGTCTCACTTTTTCAATGATCTCCCGGAGCCAACTGTTTATCGCCAATAATCGAGTTGCAAACGGAGTTTTTGACTGAGTGGTCATTTCGCCCGAATCAACATAACTTAATTTATTACCTGCCCGATTAATTACTCCATATCCTGCTGTGGCAAGTCCAGGATCGATACCGAGGATGGTTAGAATTTTATTCTCTTCAGACAGAGGCTAATTCCTCAATGACACTTTCATCAATATCAAAATTCGAGTAGACGTTTTGAATATCGTCGTGAGCTTCTATCTCCTCCATCAAATGCAGGAATTTCCTTGCATCGTTGCCCTCGATCTTTTTACTGTTGCTCGGCAGCTGTGTAAGTTCGGTTGAATCTAAGGTTATTCCCGAGCTGTCCAAGGCTGATTTCAGACTTTCGTAATTTTCAGGAGCAGTGATAATTTCATACATATCGTCCTCCGTCCGCATATCTTCAGCTCCCGCTTCAACTGCGACTCTGAATACCTCCTCCTCGTTTACCCCTTCTGTCTTAATCCGAATTATCCCCTTAGGTTCAAAGATCCATGCTACACTGCCCGGACCTGCAAGAGACCCGTCAGCCTTCGTAAGCAGATGTCTTAATTCCGAAACAGTCCTGTTTTTATTATCAGTCAGAGTAAACATCAGAAGCGCTGCTCCACCCGGTCCGTAACCCTCATATACAGCCTCTTCATAAACTATACCCGGAAGCTCACCGGTTCCCCTTTTTATAGCTTTTTCGATATTTGCCGCCTGCATATTAGCGCTTTTTGCAGCGGAAATAGCAGCTCTTAACCTCGGATTTGATGAATCATCACCGCCCCCCTCTTTTGCGGCGACTGTCAACTCTTTTATCAGCTTCGTGAATATTATTCCACGCTTTGCGTCTTCAACGCCCTTTTTTCTTTTAATGGTACTCCACTTGGAATGACCGGACATTTATTATACCTTTAAATAATTAAATAAACTTTTGCTATAACGGTGTAATTTAGATTTTACGCCTCTTGAAAGCAATAAAAAGGTATGTGTAGATTTGGACAGCTCAGGTAGAAGTTGCCCCCTGCTAAGCTAGTTAGATTGAAGTGTAATGACGAGACTCTTTACACACCCCGTCTTAGATAATCTTCGATTATCAAATCCACCCCTCTTGATAGAGGGGAATTTTTCCTCCCCTCCTTTCTAAGGAGGGGATTTAGGTGTGGTTGAAATGTGAATAAAACCGTTAAAATGGATACTTTACTGTGTATTGATTTCCTTTACGCTCTCCCCGATTGGATATGTGTCGCACCTTTTGCGGGACTGCTTCCGACAGAATGTCTTCCCGGAGCTTTCACCAATGCGAGATCGATAACTTGGAGCATCTCTGAGGCGAATTGGAATTTCATTCCACGAAGTGTTTTCTTCGGTATCTCTTCCAGATCTTTCTTATTCTTCTCAGGTAAGATTATCTGTTTTATGCCTGCGCGATGAGCGGCGAGAACTTTTTCTCGTATACCGCCAACAGGGAGAACAGCGCCTCTAAGCGTGATCTCACCTGTCATAGCGATATCAAGCTTCAAACGTCTGCCTGTCAAAAGAGAGACCATAGCGGAAAGCATCGTTACACCGGCTGACGGACCGTCTTTTGGAATTGCTCCCGCAGGAACGTGAATGTGAATATCCGTCTTTTCATTAAATTTCGGATCAATTCCGAGTTCTTCCGCTTGCGAACGTATGAAGGACTTTGCGGCTTCAGCAGATTCTTTCATTACATCCCCAAGTTGACCTGTTAGAGTTAGCTTTCCCTTTCCGGGCATCGCAGTAGCCTCGATAAATAAAATATCACCACCTGAAGGCGTATATGCTAATCCCGTTGCAATACCCGGTTTTTTAGTCCGTTCGGCAACATCGGAGAAAAATTTGATAGGCCCAAGATAATCGGCTACATTTGCTTTTGTCACTTTCTTTTTCTTTTTGTACCCTTCGACAATTTCTTTTGCAACTCTACGTGATATATTTGCCAACTGTCTCTCGAGATTTCTGACACCCGACTCGCGGGTATAAGAATGTACTATCTCTGTTAACCCGGACTCTTCAAATTCAAGTTTTCTATCTGTAAGACCATGCTCCGCAAGCTGTTTTGGAATAAGGAACTTTCGAGCTATCTGAGTTTTTTCTTCTTCGATATATCCCGAAAATTCGATTATCTCCATCCTATCCCTCAACGCAGGAGGAATGGTATCCACCATATTCGCTGTGGCTATGAACATTACTTTTGAGAGATCAAACTCCACCTCCAAGTAATGATCGGAAAAAGTGTCGTTCTGCTCCGGGTCGAGAACTTCAAGCAGCGCCGAGGAGGGATCCCCGCGGAAATCTTTTCCGACTTTATCTATCTCGTCAAGCATAAATATAGGATTATTCGAATCGGCTTTTTTAAGTCCCTGTATAATCCGTCCCGGCAGGGCTCCGATGTAGGTTCTACGATGACCTCTTATCTCCGCTTCGTCATGAACGCCGCCAAGTGATATCCTCACAAATTTTCTTCCAACTGCTGCGGCGATGGATTTGCCGACGGAAGTCTTTCCCGTTCCTGGAGGACCGACAAAACAGAGTATCGGACCTTTCATGTCCGCTTTAAGTTTTCTGACAGCTAGGTATTCAAGAATCCGCTGTTTGACCTTTTGGAGACCGTAATGATCACCCTCGAGAACTGCCGCGGCTTCTTTTATATCCATATTGTCTTTTGTATTTTTACTCCAGGGGAGTTCTATAAGCCAATCGAGATATGTCCTTGAAACAGTATATTCCGGAGAGGAAGGAGGTATTCGATTCAGCCTGTCGAGTTCTTTTTCCGCTACCTTCAATGCCTCTGCGCTTAGTTTTGCCGCATCCAGCTTTTCTTTAAGTTCTTTTAACTCGAGGGCAATATCATCTTCCTCACCAAGCTCTTTTTTTATAGCCTTCAGTTGCTCTCTAAGAAAATATTCTCTCTGAGTTTTGTTTATTTCACCCTGAACTTCCGTTTGTATTTTTTCACCTAACTGTAACCTTTGAAGTTCTTTATTGAGAATAATAATTGATTCTTCAAGACGTCGACGAATACTCACCTCTTCTAAAATAATCTGCTTTTCAGATGTGCGAATATTCAAGACTGAGATAGCCCTATCAACAAGTTTACCCGGTTCGTCAATATTTGCTAACAGGGACGTATGCTCCATAGACAGATATGGCGCAATCTCAACGATATCCTGAAAGACGGATCTAACGTTGACAGCCATTGCTTCAATCTCAAGATCGCTTGTCGTCTCATCGTCGGAAATTTGCTGCACCGCTGCTTTGATATATGGCTCTTCCTCTAAAAACGTTATCAATTTTATCCTATGAAGACCCTGTATGATAGCGCTTTTACTACCGTCAGGCATATCAAATACTTTTAGGACGGCTGCAAGGGTTCCCCAGGCATATAAATCCGTGGATTCCGGATGCTCAATCGAGCCGTCACGCTGAGCGACAACACCTATCAATTTATTAGTTTCACTTACTTTCGAAATCAGACTTACAGATTTTTCTCTTCCGATGGATATCGGTATGACTTGCTGAGGAAAGAGTACGGTGTTTCTTAACGGAAGTATCGGTAATACTTCAGGAATATGTTCGTTTTCAAAATCTTCCATAATATTTATCTCTTGGTTACAATGTTGTTTTCAGAATTATTTTGCAATATTTGTGCCAATAGGTCAAATTGAATATGAAATCTCCCTGAATCTAATCAGAGAGTAAATATACTGAATCTGACCCCAAAACTCAACAGATAAATTCAAACAATCCGTCCTGTCATTATGTCATAAAACCTGTATTTATTACAGACATTATCGTTTAATTTATTATCTTTTTAATAGGCGGCAGATATCTATAACTCAGGATACTGTCTATCGGAGCAAATTCAAAAAGATCGTCAATTCTCTTAGCAGAAATTAGTCCGTAACGCTTAGACATCGTCGCCAGCTTGATTAAAGAGGGTCTCACCGGATCATATGTAACCACAATATTTTGGAAAGACCTATCTGCGATCTCCCGGGAAATATTTTCCCCTGTTACAGTTTCAATCCCTTCAGAAAGAATTCGTATTGATTCACTCTTATGATTGCGAATCCACAATGTAGTTTCTATATGCCCCTTTAGAAATCGCTCAACAGCCTCCGGATATGCTTGAAGGAAATCGAGCCTGCATACGATTATCGTTGATGCGAATATCGATTTCGTCCACAACGAACTTTCGTTTATGTAGGTGTATCCTCTCCCTTCAACGATCAATTTCGATGCCCAAGGTTCCGGGAACCATGCTCCTATCACTGAACGTCTCGAAAATGAAAGCAGTAACTCGTCCCGACTAATCGGCGAAAATAGGATTTCACCTCTTTGCAAGGAGCGGCTCAATCCTTCGGAAGAAAAATAATTCTTTACCGCAAGATGCTGAGTGCCATTAATTTCAGGGATGGCAATAGTTTTTCGTTTGAATTCATTAATATGACCCGGCGGCACATCTCTTTGTACCACGAAAAGTATTCCCCCGCTGCTTACACCCCCTATCACCCGAATCACATTTCTGTCCGAACGGGAATGACTGATCAGAGCAGACAAAGGATCCACGAACGCCATATCCAATTCGTTTCGAGAGATCGCTTTCATAACCGTTGAACCGGTTAAAAATATCGAAGGTTTAAAATCAATCCTTTTCAAATTGAGCTTATACTGTTTCTCTTCTATACCTACAAAAGCTTGCGCATGAGTGAAATCGGGCATAAAACCGAGCCGTAATTCGTCCGGATTATTGTCTTCCTGTTTCTGAACACATCCGCCAACTGATAAAAACAGTAGGATAAGTAGAATGTCAGTAGCAAGAAAATGATGTGTTCGGATGAAAGCTCCTCTGATAGTTTTCCAATAATCCATATTCATAAAACTGATATTACTCAACAGTGTTCATGTAATATACAGCCTTATTAGTTATATAGAAGCAATTGATTCCGGTAATAATCCGGATCAGAAGATTTGAGACGCTGTCGGCAAAAAACAATACCCCCTGAACATCGCCGGGGGTATTGTATCAGTTCTAATCTGAAACGGTATGGAGCTGTATTAAATCGAGATTACTTCGCCTCATCTTCTTTAGGCTTAGTTCCATATATTTTCTGCCATAGGAGTAAGCCGAGACCTACAGAGACAGCAATAGATGCTGGAATATATCCTTCCTCTCTCATATGCCCGCTTATCCATATTCCGAAAAACAATCCGCTGCCGCCGAACAGTAAAATAAATGCCCATTTTACCGTGTTGTAAGGGGATAATGATTTGAAGTTTAACATCTTTAAGTCTCCAATACTTGACCCCTTTTCAATAAGAAGTTGTCTCTCTCTATGCCGTGTCATCAGGTGAAACGATATGACAAACCCAACTGTTATAAATAAAATTATAGGTATTAATTCTCCCATTATATTTCCCCTTTTAGTGTTCTTCTTTCTAACTATGACAAACCACTCTCAAGAAATGTTGCATATTCTTCAATAATTGTATTAAATTGCATAAGCCAATTTACTGCAACAAAATTGATTTATCAGTTGTCTTACTATTATAGATGGAAAATATATCTTTAAATGGCCGGGTTGAATGAAAGCGATTTAATTAAGAAAACTTTAGAGGGAGATGATCACTCCTTCTCTTTATTAGTGGACAAACATAAGGATTTTGTATTCAGTATGGCAGTGCGAATATTACAAAACGAACAGCTCGCAGAGGAAGTTGCGCAAGATTCGTTTCTGAATGCTTATAAAGCATTAAAATCCTTTGAAGGAAAGAGTAAGTTCAGTACATGGCTGTACCGAATCACATACAATGTCGCACTCAATGCTTTAAAAAAAGAAAATAGAAATAGAGAATTCTTTTCAGGTCAAGAACCGGAAGAATATATGAGTTACAGCATTTCTAATCAAATTAACGATTCAACACTGGATGATGTTGAACGTAATGATATGGGAGATATTGTACGCGGGTGCATCGCTAAATTACCATCTAAATTCGCGTCTATTCTTACTATGTATCACCTTAATCAGATGAAATACTATGAAATTTCTGAACTGATGCGCCTGCCGATTGGAACAGTAAAATCTTATATCCACAGAGGCAGAGTTATGCTTAGAAAATTAATCCTTGAAAATTACGATAAGCAGGAGCTGATCTAATGAAACATATCGAAGAGGGCCAACTACAATCCTACGCCGACGGCGAACTGAATAAGTCTGAAATAATGACAATTGATGCTCACCTTCGAAATTGCCTTAGCTGCTCTAATACGTATAAAGAAATAGAAAGCTTAAAGCAGGCTATCAGTGATTCGGGATTATTGCAGCCATCCGAAAATTTCACCCAAGGCGTGATGAGGAGAATATCATCAATTCCCTTAATTTCTCCTCTGACGCAGAAAAATGATTTTCTTTATAAACTGCCTTATCTGTTTGCTGCTGCCCTTACAGGAATGGTTTTACTGTTTGTTTTATTATCTGATTCAGATACTCGATCCGCTTCAACGCTTCAAGAGGGGCTGCAAAAATCGCTGAATGAGACTGCCATAATAGGTCAATATTCATTGCAAGTATCCGAGTATGGAAATAAATTTCTTAACCTTTTCCTTGGAAATATCTTTAATGCGACAGACACTTCTTCGATCTATCTTATGATACTATTTTTTGCAGGAAGTATACTGATCTATCAATGTATCGAATATTTTCAGGACCGGATTCGCAAACATAGCCAAATGATGAGCTTATTCGTTTAGATTTTTTGAAATTCGGATAAAATGACAGTTATTCTTCGATTGAAACTATCCCATACTTTTTCATCTTACGCCACAAGGTCGTTCTTCCGATTCCGAGTGTTTCTGCTACTGAACTGTAATTATATTTGTTTTTTCTCAGCATCAGTCTGATGTGCTCTTCTTCGATTTCATCAAGCGATAAATCTTTTTCTGATAAAACTGAAAGCGGGGGTTTTCTATTCTCCAAGACCCCTTCGGGCAGATCACTTGGCAGTATTGTTGATGAATCAGAAAGTACGGCAGCTCGTTCTATTACGTTCTGAAGCTCCCGAACATTGCCGGGCCATTGATATTGAGTGAGCAGCTCAGCAGCAGAATCTGATAATCTGAATTTTTCTTTTTGAGTTTTATTTGAATGTTCGTGTAAAAAATGATTTGCTAAAGCCAGTATATCATCAAGCCTTTCCCGTAACGGAGGCACAACGATCTCCACAACGTTCAAGCGATAATATAGATCCTGGCGGAATTTCCCTTCTTTCACCTCATTCATCAAATTTTTATTCGTCGCAGCGATTACCCTTACATTTACTTTGCTACTCGTATTTCCCCCTACCGGTGTAATCTCATTATCCTGCAACGCTCGAAGAAGTTTCACCTGGAGCAAGATGGGCAACTCTGCAATTTCATCTAAGAAAAGCACACCTCCATCGGCAGCATGGAAAATACCCTTTTTATCCTCCTGAGCTCCGGTAAATGCTCCCTTAACATAGCCGAAAAGTGTGCTTTCGAGTAAGTTTTCCGGTATTGCGCCACAATTTACAGCTATAAACGGCTTATCTCCCCGCTGACTTGATTTATGAATTGCTTTTGCCACAAGCTCTTTTCCGGTTCCCGTCTCGCCCGATATGATAACGATAGCATTCGAAGGGGCTACCTTATAAATAAGCTCGAAGACTTTTTGCATCTGATGTGAACGAGCGATGATGCTTTTAGAAACATCCCATTTATCCGACTCGCTCCATTTCAGATACTCTTTGACTCGACGTTCAATAATTTTTTCCGCTTCAGGAATTGCGTCACTTCTTATTTTCAAATTTCGCGATATCACAGAATCGAGGGACGAAGCATGAGTGTAAAAAACGTCAGAAATATTTCCAAGTTTGTTGAGCGAACTTGCAGACGATCCAAAATCGAGTATTAGAAACGATGAATCCATTGACTTGGTCATATTGGGAACAAGTTCATTAATCTGATTTATTTTATCTGTTGCTCCTTCTTTAATAACAAGAATATCAAAAGTGGGCAATTCCTTATCACTAATTTTGTTATTCTTAAACAAGATAATCGACCCAATATCTCTTTCTTCTAACGCTTCTATTACTTCCTTGAAAAATGAATTTTCGCCAATCACTAATGCTGACTTATTGCTCAGATCACCAAATACTTTTACGGCTAAATCCGCGGCAGCAGAATGCCTGTCAATAACGCCCGCTCTTAATGAAGTTGAAGAGTAAATTGCCCTCAGAACAGCTTGAACATCGGTATACAATCTCGAAAAAAGAGGACCTACACTGCCCTTTTCCTTCCCTGAGATTATCGCGGATTCAAAACTCTTAAAGCCTTTCTTTGTGCCGATTTGTTCGTTCGAAAGTCCGCAACAAATTCTGAATATATCTTGCACGGATTCCTCATGATCCAAAATTGATAAGCTCTCCTGAACCCTTTGGTTTATGGACTTTTCTCTGTCATTTGAAACCCAACAATGATGCTCATAACCTTGATAATTAAAATTAATAGACTCAATGGATTTTTCTTTGATCAATTCACGAATGGAGGAAAATTCGGCACTGTCTGAAGAATGATATTTGATTCCGGATATTTTCAATGATTCACTGGTCTATTGAAAGAGGTGAAATGTTTCCATTAAAGTATTCACAACGAAAAAAGTGAATAAAATTGTGATAAATCCTATCAACGATAGATTTATAGCTGATTTCGCAGTTAATTTTTTCAGCATATGTATCAGCACGAAAATTCCGTATATCAGCCATGTAATAATAACTGAGACTATCTTCGGATCGGATAGCGATATGCCCGCCTCGGGGACCTGTGAAGCGTTAAAAAATCCGAGCGCAATGCCCGCCGTTAAAAATACAAATCCGAAGTATACGGCGAGAATACCCACCTGCCTTAAATATTGCAGTGTGGGGAGTTTGTGGTAAACAATATCCAATTCCTGATGCTTTATTTTTTTGGACAAAAGGAGATGCATGACTGCCGCAATGGCTCCAAGAGCGAAAGCTGAATATGATATAATCAGTGATATAACGTGAATTTCGAAAATTACATCCTCTAATAGCGGAGAACTGATTCCTTCCGGATTAATGAATATTGATGCCACAATCTGAAGGAGTAATACAAGAGATAGCACAAATATACCAAAGGAACGGTTGCTCATTCCAAATTCTATCAGCATATATATAATTGAAAAAAGCAGAACAAAAGTGGTCAATGTTCCAAAAAGGCTTCCTATAGGATACTTACCTGATGAATAATAGAGTAGAACCCAAAAAACTATATGGATAACCACGGATATTATTAAAGCTATTGTAGGTTTTATCGAATGTTCTTTGAGTATACCTCGAAATTCCAACGTATATAGATATAGCGTAACAGCATATAAGAGCGGCAGAGTGATTCTTAGAATTAGTAATGTGTCCATATTGAGGTCTATTATTCCCTCGCATAAGATATTTCATTCGTAACTAATTGTCAAGAAGGATTATTATTGAATATTACGCCCTCGTTTCATACTGAAACAGGTCTTTTCATATTGAAATATAGTCCCCGATTTCTTACCGAACTATAACGCCGTACTGCCTACTATCATACGCATAATGCACAGGAGTTTGCACTAATATTTATCTTCATCTTTTCTTTAAAGAGAATCTGCTACTAATTGCGCTATGTCCTTTGTTTTCATACTATCGCTAACGCCCGTTTCGTTAATTCCGTCCCGAATCATCGTCTTACAGAAAGGACAGGCTGTTGCGACTGTATCGGCATTTATGGATCCTGCTTCCTTAACTCGTTCCTGATTTACCTTGGGCATCGTCTCTTCCAACCACATTCTGCCGCCCCCTGCGCCGCAGCAGAAGCCGTTCTCGCGTGAACGGGGCATCTCGGTAAGAGTTACTCCCGGAATGGCAGAAATCGCCTCTCTTGGACTGTCATATACTCCATTATGCCTGCCCAAAAAACAGGAATCATGATAAGTCAGATCAGCTTTCAGTTCTTTTTTAGGTTCTATCCTGCCCTCTTTGATCAGTTCCGCAATAAATTCGCTGTGATGCACGACCTCATAGTTTCCTGCTAATTGAGGATATTCATTTTTAATTGTATTAAAGCAATGAGGACACTGAGTAAGGATTTTCTTAACGCCATATTTTTCGAATGTTTCGATATTTTGCGCTGCAAGAACTTGAAAAAGGTATTCATTGCCGAGTCTGCGCGCAGCATCACCCGTGCAAGTCTCTTCCTTACCCAATATGGCGAACTTCACTCCCGCTTCTTTTAATATCTTCACTACCGATTCCGATACCGGTTTGTTCGCATCGTCTAATGCGCCGGCGCAGCCTACCCAATAAAGTACGTCTATTTCTCCCGGTGAATCATACATCCTCGGCAGATCTAATCCCTTTGCCCATTCCTCTCTTTGTGATGCTTCAATTCCCCATGGATTTCCATGAGTTTCTAAATTTCTGAATGTATTGTTCAACTCTGGTGGGAAGCTGCTTTTTTCGAGTACGAGATGCCGCCGCATACCCACAAACCTGTCGATAAAATCTATAAACAGCGGGCACGACTCCTCGCATGCCTTGCACATCGTACAAGCCCAGATGGTCTCTTCGGCAATCACATCTCCCACCAGGGATGGTCCGCTCCATTCTTCTTTGCCTGATGAATTTAGGAACGATAACTTATCATTCAGGTGTTCGCGCATCTGCTCATTGACCAACTTCGGTGAAAGAGGTTTCTCCGTGGCGAACGCGGGACAAGCATCCTGACACCGACCACACTCTGTGCACGTGTAGACATCAAGCAGGTCTTTCCAACTGAACTGCTCTATTTGAGAAACACCGTAATTTTTTGCATTCTCAATGTCAAGCATAGGAAGCGCTCCATAATTCAAGGTGCGGAAATAAACGCTGAACAGAGAAGTAATTACATGGAAATGTTTTGAAACCGGAAGATACGCTATGAAGAAAGTAAGAGAGATCAGATGTATCCACCATGAAACCGTAAACAGGGATTTTACTGTTTCTATCCCAAAACTGCTGAACAGACCTGCTAAGCTATTGCCCAATGGAGACGACTCTCCTACTGTGGCTTCAGCCCCTCGAATTAAAATATCTGTTAACATCAAACTGCCGATCAATCCGAGGATCAGTGCAGCATCCCAAGAATTTGTTACACGTTTTGGTTTTATTATCGCTCTTCTGATCCCTGCCCACATCACCATCAGTAAAACGCCTACTTCAAACAGATCCACAAACGGAAGATACATGTTGCTTAACAAATCACCGGTACCGAATAAAGGGAGACTCCAGTTATCCACAAACCCTCTGCCGATAAAATGGATTGAGTTGATCATTACTGCAAGAAATCCCCAGAAAATTACCGCGTGCATTATGCCCGCCCCGATATATTTTGGATTCAGAATCCTTCCTTGCCCTATAAAGAAACGTAATAAACCCATTAATCTCTTTACGACGTCGCCGAATCTGTCGATTGGCTCGGCAACTCGCAATACTTTGAATCGCCTTATCATGAAAATTGCAAATGCGCTGAAAGATGCTAAAAGTATCCCCGCAAATATCAATGTCGAGGTGATGTTATCTGTAGGGTGCAACATAGTCTCCGATACAGTTATATTAGATTAAAATTAATACCTTAATCTATCGAATATCTGCGATTGTTGCAAGGATTACTAAAGAAGAAGGTGGAGAATCAAACTTCTGTTATAAACTTTTCCGTGACTTCCTTAGTGTTTTCAACGGCTAATTTTCTGAAAAGAAATTCGAATGTTTCTTGCAAATCATTAAATATGGCTTCTTTGATTTCCGGAGCAAGTTCCCAGAATTCCCGCTTGAACGGACCAAATCCCTTTTTGCGGGTTTTGTAATAGAACTGCTCGTCCGTCCACTCTTCCTTACGCTCATCGCCATTCGTCTCTGCTAAGTAAGCGTATATTTTATCACGAAGCTCTGCCGGCAAAGCGGGATGATCGTAAATCTGGTTTTGGAATCCTGTAGCTAAATGTATCTCTGAAGCACCTACTTCGGGGAATCTGTTGAATATCTCATTAGGAAGTGTAGAAGCGCCATGCTGAACGGCTCCGCTCAATCCGTACTTTTCCCGGGCTGTAGTTGATAGCACTCCTAAAGTATCAAGGTCAAGGGTCACATCCGCTATACTTCCATCAGGAAGAACAACTCCGCCATGTGAGGTGCCTGTTTGGACGCTTATCTTGCTTATCCCCTTGAGTCCCGTCGTCAGTGAATCGTTGTAACCCTTCATAAAAGCTTCAAGTTCTTCAGGGGTGCTGTTCTTCTTGCCTACCTCGCCTATCTCTCCGCCGACTGATATAGTGACGTTGTGAGGCTCAACCTTTCTTATGAATTCAGTGAGAATGGCGCAGTTTTCATAATTCTCTCGTTGCTGTTCCGTAAGCCCGTCTTTGTCAAGATCCACTAAAGTTGAGGAATCAACATCAATGTTATAAAATTCCGCCTCAACTGCTTCATAGATCAATTTCTTCAACTCCCCTATCTCTGCTTCAGGGTCACTTTTATATGCGGCAGGTTTGATCTGGAAATGATCACCTTGTATGAATATCGGTCCTTTGTATCCTGCGTTGACAGCGCCTGCGCAGATCATGGCGGAAAATTCCGAAGGACGTTGGTTTGTGTATCCTATTTCTGAGCGCGCAATTTCAAATATGAATGGTCCAACATTCAGCTTCATGGCGGCTTTATAAACGGTTTCTGCAAAGATGTGTGTCATACCCCTGACATTTATGGCGGGTACGGTAAACCCTTTTGCCTCACCTCTTCCCATCGCCTCATAAATGGATTGTATCGAAGCCGGAAAAGCGCCTAAATCTTTTGATATCGAGCGAATAAGAGCATTACAAAGATCTCTGACTCCTGATTCCTCATGGAATAACGCTGTTTCGATAATATTCTCAAATACGCCTGATTTCAATTTGGCTTCGTCGATTACCTTAGGTGTAAGGTCATCGGCTAAATCTAATATCTCCCCAATGGAGTCTTTTAATTCCAGCACATTCTTATAGATCATTTTTTATCTGCCCGTTATTTTAAACTTTTTAGATAATTCTCATCAAAGCCGAAGAATACTCCCTTATCAGAAACAACCACAGGTCTCTTGATCAAGTTCGGGTCGGCAAGCATGTTCTCTATTGCCACAGATTTGGAAGGCAGTTCTTTCCCGAAGCCTTTTTCTCTATATACTTTACTACGAGAGTTTAGAAAACTTTTCACGTCATCGCTGTTTATCTGTTTTTGAAGAAATGCTAATGAAGGCGGTGACGATATGATATCAATTTGTTCAATTTCTAAATTATTTGTACTGAACCACTCGAGTACTTTTTGAGTGGTCTTACAAGTTGATTTACCATAGACTTGAGTTTTGTTCAATCCGTGACTGTCCAAATTTGTATAACAACGTTACCGGCACCCCCTTTCAGAATCCGTGTACTGAAAAGAGTGGAATGGCTCGGGCATACACTACCCGAATTATATGATGCAGTCTATCCTAAATTATGCAAAGTATTCGGCATTGGTAGCAGTAAATTTCTCCCACTCTGCCGGCAAGTCCGCTTCATCAAAAATAGCATCTACCGGACAAGGATCCACGCACGCTCCACAATCAATACATTCATCCGGATCTATGTAAAGCATTGTTGCTTCTTCGAACTCCGGCTCATCCTTCGTAGGGTGAATGCAATCCACAGGGCACGAATCAACACATGCCACATCCTTTACATCAATGCAAGGCTCTGCAATTACATATGTCATTTTTTTCCTCCGTTCACTAAATAAAAGTCCTTTTTACCAAAACGTTACCAAAATCGGGTGAATTTAAAACCAAGAATTGCACTATGCAAGATTTTTTAATACGGTGCGGAAAATAGTGGTGATAAGAAGTCAAAATATAGATGTCACTCATCTAACTTTACCAATGACTGCTTTAAAGTGTCCCAACCGAGAAGAGCGCATTTGATACGGGCGGGAAATTGTTTTACACCCTGTAAGACCTCAAGTTCACCCATATCAATCTCAGTATCTTCTTCTCCCTTCATCATGGCTCGAAAGTTCTCTATCAAATCCTTCACTTCGTTTGTCGATAATCCTTTTATCTTTTCCGTCATCATGGAGATTGATGCTTGACTTATGGAGCAGCCCTCTCCCTGGAATCTTACATCCGTTATTTTTTCACCGTCTGTCTTGAGGTGTAGTGTGACAGTATCTCCGCATAAAGGATTATGACCATCAAATTTAACAGTAGGAGATTCAAGTTCTCCGCGATTTCTTGGATTCTTATAATGGTCTAATATTACTTCTCTGTAAAGTAGATCTAAACTCAACTGAACATCTCTTTTATTTTGCCAAGCGACTCGACGAACACATCCACTTCAGCTTCCGTGTTATAAAGATAAAAACTCGCCCGGCTGGTTGAATTTACTTTTAACCATTTCATCAACGGCTGAGCGCAGTGGTGACCGGCTCTAACCGCAACCCCGTCTGCATCGAGCAATTGGGCAACATCATGCGGATGAGCGTTTCCGATGTTAAACGATATTATTCCGCCTCGACCTTCTGTAGGTCCGTAAATATTTACGTCACCTAATTTTTCTAATTTACCCATCGCATATTTTGATAAATTCACTTCATGATCATGAATGGTGTCCATCCCCACCTCTTTAAGATAGTCTATCGCCGCTCCGAAACCTATTGCCTCGATATAATTGGGAGTTCCCGCCTCAAATTTATAAGGGGGCTCCTTATAAGATGATTCGTGTAAGCCCACCTCTAATATCATCTCTCCACCACCGAGAAACGGATCCATAGCTTCTAACAATCCCATTTTAGCATATAAGATACCGATACCTGTAGGTCCAAGCATCTTATGCGCGGAACAGACAAAGAAATCGCAATCTATGTCTGCGAAATCAATTTTGTGGTGCGGAGCAGCCTGAGCTCCGTCCAAAAGTACCGGCACATTTTCGGAGTGAGCAATTTTAATCAGTTCTTTTACGGGATTCACATGTCCCAATACGTTTGAAGCATACGACAGAGCAACTAATTTTGCCCTTTTATCTGATACGAGTTCTTTCAAACTCTCTAAGTTAAATGTCGCGTCCTCGTTCAATTCGACAAACTTCAATTCTGCTCCTACATTTTTCGTTAGGAGTTGCCAGGGTACCAGATTACTGTGATGCTCCATTTCCGAAAGGATGATTATGTCTCCCTCGCCTATGAACTTCCTCCCCCAGCCATGAGCCACGAGATTTATCGACTCGGTCGTTCCTTTGGTGAATATAATTTCTTCGGGCTGTGATGCGTTAAAAAAGTCCGCAATTTTGACTCTTGCGTTCTCGTAGCCTTCTGTTGATTTTTCGCTGAGCAAGTGGATACCGCGATGAACATTCGCATTATGATTTTGCATATATTCATTCATGAGTTCAATAACAGAGTTGGGTTTTTGAGCGGTGGCGGCGTTATCGAGATAAACCAATGGCTTATCATGCACCTTCGCTGAAAGTATGGGGAAATCCTTTCGGATGCTCTCTACATCAAAGGAGCTCAAAACTCATTTCTCATCTTTGATCAAATAGATAATATCATCCTCTATTTCGACGGGATAAGTCTTTACCGGAATTACCGCAGGCATTTGTAGAGCTTCACCTGTAGTCACATCGAATTTTGCTCCATGTCTCGGACAGGTAATTATAGATCCTTCAAGCACTCCCTGATCTAAGGGCCCTCCGTCATGAGTGCACACATCATTTATCGCATGGAAAGAGCCGTTTACGTTACAAACAGCTATCCTTTCTTCGCCGACAATGTAGGAACGGGCGCTCCCCGGTTCTATTTCGTTGGTTTTTCCGATCAATTCACGAGACATTCATGCTCCTAATTTTTTATCAATGAATCCGTAAATATGCTCTCTGAGAATCTCAGAATCAATAGATTTCAATACGGGCGCGAAAAAACCGTTTATGATTAATTTTTCAGCAGATGACTTCGTCAGTCCTCGGCTCATCAAATAGAAAATTTCATCTTTATCAAGATTCCCCACCGTTGCCCCATGGCTTGCTTTAACATCATTTGCATTTATTTCTAATGTGGGAACGGAGTCTGCTCTTGCTTCATCACTTAGCAAAATATTGTTGTTAGTAAGATACGAATCCGTTTGTTGCGCTTCTTCAGATATCTTTATCAATCCTCTGAACACAGAGCGTGACTTACCTGTCAGTACACCTTTGTAAAGGAGGTCTGCTGTAGTATTAGGAGCCTCATGACTTAGAAGTCCCCAGAAATCATGATGCTGCTTGTCACTGGCAAGGAAGAAACCTCTCGTATTGGTGGATGATCCCTGCCCTATTAATCTTGTTTCATAAGAGCTTCTTGTGACTTTCCCGCCAAGCGTTCCGACTATCCAATTCACTGAAGCGTCTCTCTCGACGACCGCTTTCCGTGTCGAAATATCAACAACATTGTTTCCCCAATTCTGCACCGTGATATAATCGAGAGAAGCGCCCTCTTTTATGACAACTTCAGCGACGGAGGAGTTCAACGAATCTGTGGAATAATCCTCAGACCTGCACTGCTCTATATATGTCACATGAGCGCCTTGCTCAAGCACTATCAGAGAATGATGAAACAATGCTTTGCCGCCGTCTGTCATCAGCAGATACGACTTGAACGGCTTTTTGATCTCTATTCCTTTCGGGACATAGAGGAATATACCCCCATTCCAAAGCGCCGCATTAAGCGAACTGAATTTGCCTTCGCCAGCAGGAACGACCTTCTCCATGAAGTGTTTCTGCACTAATTCAGGATGATTTCGTACCGCAGCCGACATACTGCAAAAAATTACACCCTTCTCTGTCAACTCCTTTTCCACATCCGTGAAGGTAACCTGCGAATCATGTTGAATGAGCAAACCCGGTTTGCACATTCCGCCGTTTTCTTCAAGATGAATTACTTCATCCGAAAGCAGTTTGACTGCTTCTTTAGGAAATGATTCAAATTTTTCTACCGCCGAATATTTTGACGTTTCAGACGTTTTCGCATTCTTGATATTCAGACCGGATAAATCGGTATATTTCCACATCTCATCACGCAGAGTAGGCATCGGCAGATTTTCGTAAGCTTCCCATGCTGTTGCGCGTTTTTCTTTAATCCAATCAGGGCTTTTAGAGTCGCTTGAAATGCGATTTACATCTTCCCGCCCAAACCCCAACAGTTCTGTCATCTATATGTTCCTTTAAATCTACTGTCTAAATTAAGTCGTTATCCTACCGAACCTTCCATTTGAAGTTCGATCAGCCTGTTCATCTCCACCGCATACTCCAACGGCAGTAATTTTGTAAATGGCTCTATAAAACCATTAATGATCATATTCCGCGCTTCATCCTCAGGAACACCTCTCTGCTGAAGATAGAATATCTGCTCATCGGAGAGTTTAGAAACTGTCGCTTCATGCTCTATTGCCGCGGTGGGATCTTCAATCTCGATATACGGATAAGTGTCTGTTGCGGACGCTTCATCGAGCAACAACGCATCACAGTTGACGTTGCTCTTGCATCCCTCCATACCCTCATGTATCTTCACGAGTCCACGATATGTTGACCTGCCCTTTCCCTTACTGATAGATTTAGAAATAATCTTCGATGTAGTATAAGGAGCCAGATGCACAACCTTTGAACCCACATCCTGGTGCTGACCGGTGTTGGCAAATGCGATAGATATTACATCCGCTTTGGCGCCGCGTTCCATAAGAAAAACCGAAGGATATTTCATCGTTACTTTACTTCCGAGATTCGCGTCTATCCATTCCATTGTTGCGTTCTCATATGCCTGAGCGCGTTTGGTTACGAGATTGTAAACATTGCCGGACCAGTTTTGTAATGTCGTGTATCTTACGCGTGAATCCTTCAAGCATATGATCTCCACAACCGCTGAATGCAGTGAATTAGTCGTATATGTCGGAGCCGTGCAACCTTCAATATATTGAATGTTAGAGCCTTCATCCGCAATTATCATCGTGCGTTCAAACTGACCCATATTCTGAGTATTGATACGGAAATACGCCTGCAACGGTAAGCCGACTTTAACGCCCTTCGGTATATAAAGAAAACTTCCGCCGCTCCAAACAGCGGTATTGAGAGCCGCAAGTTTATTGTCGGCTGCCGGAACAACTGTTCCGAAATATTTCTTTAGGAGCTTCTCATGTTCTTTTAAAGCGGTATCCGTGTCAACGAAGATTACGCCCTGCTTTTCCCATTCACCCTGAAGAGCGCCGTATACGGATTCGCTGTCATACTGAGCTTCGGCTCCCGCAAGGAACTTCCGTTCCGATTCAGGTATACCAAGTTTTTCGAACGTCTCTTTGATGTCAGCAGGCACATCATCCCAATCCGTCATCTTCCTGTCCGACGCGCGAACGAAATAGATAATATCATCGAAATCGATATCGGAAAGGTCTGCTCCCCATTCGGGCATCGGCTTTTCCAAAAATATTTCATATGCCTTCAGACGGTTCTCTGTCATCCACCCCGGCTCGTTCTTTATGTTGGATATATCTTCAACGGTTTGACGGGTCAGACCCTTTTCGAACTTTATCTCCGGCTTGACGTCGTCTGAAAATCCGTATTTATATTCTTGTGTACCTATATCTGTTGTTGGTAATGACATTAGTCAGTGTCCTTTCTCGATTCGCCGTACTTTTCTTTGAGCCAATCGTAACCTTGTTCTTCTAATTTCTCGGCGAGTTCACCTCCGCCGGTTTCAACAATTTTGCCTGCGATCATAACATGAACGAAATCAGGTTTTATGTACCGCAATATCCGCTGATAGTGAGTTATCACCAAAACGGACGAGTCTTCAGGGCGGAGTTCGTTTACGCCTTTTGCGACAATTTGAAGCGCGTCAATATCGAGACCTGAATCTGTCTCGTCGAGAATTGCAAGTTTCGGCTGAAGAACAGCCATTTGCAATATCTCGTTACGCTTCTTCTCACCGCCCGAAAATCCTTCATTAAGATATCTGCCCGAGAATGATTCGTCTATTTGCAAGAACTCCATCTTCTCCTTGAGTAGATTTCGAAACTCCCAAATGCTCAGCTCTTCCTTTTTGACCGTGTTATACGCTACCCGTAAAAAATTATCAACGGTCACGCCCGGAACCTCTGAGGGGTATTGAAACGCAAGAAACATCCCCTTCCTCGCCCGCTCATCGGGCGACATATCAAGAACATTCTCTCCCTCCATGGTCACGCTGCCGCTCGTTACCTTATAACTCGCTTTTCCCGCTAATGCGTATGCCAAAGTGCTCTTGCCTGTTCCGTTCGGCCCCATTAGAGCATGAACCTCACCCCGACCGATCTTCAGATTAACTCCATTGAGAATCTCTTTATCATCAATTGTCACCTTAAGGTCTTCTATCGTTAAGAGACCGTTTTTACTTGTCATGTTATCGCTTTTTTCCTTTCAATGTTGAATATTTTATACTGCTGCTAAAATCTTTTCCGCGCTGTAATCGAATTTCGGAAACGTACCAAAGTCCCTCTTAGAATCGGGATTGTCAAGAAGAAACCGTATATTTTCCAACCAAACTTTAAGCGCTGCCAGTAACTTGGGAAGATTTATACCTACCTCAACGGTAGCATAATCCGATAGTTTCCGGTTTGCCTTGTCGAGTTGACGATACGCGCCCACGTAATTCGAGTCTCTCAGATGGTAAAAACCGACCGCTACGTGAATCAAACCCTGTAGGAATCGCCTTAAATCTCCCCCTTTATCCATCCAAATATCTTCCAAAGTTTCGTGACAGGCAAAATACTTGCCCGTGTTGTGTTCTTCAAGTCCTTTTATCAGTTCCCGACGCTCAATTTCTGTTAATTTTCCAATCAATTTATTTCTTTTAAGTCAGTGTAATTATGTAACTTACCTAATTACGACAACTTTTGTCTGAATTGAATATACTTAGGCTGAATCCAATTGGCAAGGGAAATTATGGGAATTTCTGTATGGGGGAATTAGGTGGCGGTTGGGGCTTGCCCCGACGCTATAACCGAATTGATCGTGCGGTCAGCAAAATAAAGTTCTTGTATAAGAGTCAATCCAAACCATACTTTGTGGTTGGAGGTTTAATAATGCGCAATGAATTTACAGCGATAATCGAAAAAGACGGTGATTGGTTTATTGCATACTCTCCCGAAATTCCCGGCGCAAACGGTCAGGGAAAGACCAAAGACGAATGCAGGACCAGTTTAGCTGAATCTATCAATTTGATCTTGGAAGACAGAAGAAAAGATACTGTTTAGAAACGTGTTGTGCGGTCAGGGCCACCGCCGATGGCGGGATTATCACAAGCCCTAACCCGCACGCAATAATTCCCCTCTATCAAGAGGGGAAAGCCGATCCGTTAAAATTCTTAAAGCAAAAAGCTGGGGTGTGTAAAGGTTTTATGGCAAGAAGCATAATTACTTCTACCCAATTTGGTCATTTTTCCAGCTGCATATCGTCTCTGAATTCGGAAATTAATGCCGAATCATCAATTTCACCTTCATTCCATCGGTGATATTGATCTCTGCCTCTCTCGTTCAAATGGATTGTCCCGAATGCCGGGTAGGTAAGATAAGTAAGTAAAGAATCAGCTTCCATTAGAACTGTACGGAAACTGGCCCACCATAGAGTAATTTCAATTGTGTCAGCAGGATTCTTTAGGGCATGGAGATAGCTGTTAAGCTTTCCATATACGTCGGTGAGTTTATCCCTATCTAAGGTCTTTGGAAAATCCTCCGGGTAGTGCACAGATAATAAAAGATTAATAAATACCCACAAAGATTCATAGTCTGGCTCAATTTGTTTGAGGCTGATGAATATCTTGTCAGGCTGATACTTTTTCAACTTGTTTTTCGAGATTCTTTGGAAGGCAGTGTATGAGAGTACCAGCAACTCGAACGGAAAACGTTCAATTGCATTCCTAAACTCCCACGCACAATAAAAGTAATACTGCTGATCAGCAGACTTCTCTGCAATTTCAAAACATTTTCTTCCACGAAGATGATAATCGCCCGATGAGATTTCGTAAGTCATCACATTTTATCCACGAGCTTTATCTTCTTTTTCATAATTCTTTAGTTCTATGCGATACAATATATGTGTGAAGAGATATAGGATAATAGGTACCAAAAACATAGTCCAATATTCATGTTGTTGATATTTTAAGATAATTAAACCCCCTGCAGCTCCCCATGCCACCGAGAAAGCCGTTCCCACTAAAAAGATGTTCACGAAAGCTCTTCCTGGGACTTTTCTAATTTCACCATCTTCCTTAAATTTTGGATGAAGATCCCACCCTCTCCACATTCCAGCTATTTTCACGACTAAGTAAGCAGCGATTATTTGTGGGGAATCCAATATTACAGCAGTGGTAATAATAGGTTTTTCAATTACTCCAACCAAAAAAGAAGTGCGTCCAGATTCGATAAAATTCTCATATTTTTCTATATCAGGCCAACGAACAGTCTTGAGCAATAAATTCATGAAATTTTTTATAAGTTTATTTCCCAATAGCGGATACGTATAGCCAATAACATACACAAGTGCTATATCCCAGTCTCGAAACAGGTCAAATTTCAGCAGGCACAACAACATTGTTAATATGATTACCGTGTGAGGCTCCTAAATAAGGATTTCCTATCTGCTAGTATTCTTCTTATAATACGATCACTTCTTACTGATACCCGGTTTTGTGAGTTTCATAAGATTTAGGATTTTGTTTATCTTGGCATCTGAGAGGATCTTTTTGCTCTTCAGTATTTGACGGATAGTCTTACCCTTTTTGAACGCCTCTTTGCTTATCTTTGCGGCTCTGTCGTAGCCGATTATCGGCGCAAGAGGAGTCGCGTTTGCGAGGCTCTGCTCCACTAATTCAGCCGCCCGTTCCTTGTTGACCTCGATACCGTCCACGCATTTTGTCGCGAATGTCGCCGATGCGGTTGAAAGCAACTCAACCGATTGCAGCAGATTATGAGCCATCACGGGCATCATAACGTTGAGTTCGAGAAGTCCGCCCTGCCCGGCATTCGTGATCGTCGCATCGTTACCGATGATCTGCGCGGTCACCTGCATCACCATCTCCACCATCACGGGATTGACCTTGCCCGGCATTATGGAAGAACCGGGCGCGACGGCGGGCAGATCGATCTCGCCTATGCTTGTGCGCGGTCCCGCTCCCATGAGTCTGATATCGTTCGCCGCTTTAGAGATGCCGACGGCGGTTGATTTAAGAACTCCTGAAATGTTCACGACGGCGTCTTTCGAGCCTTGCGCTTCAAAATGGTTTTTCGCTTCGATGAATTTCGCGCCCGTGTCGAGTGAGATCTTCATCGCCATCTTTCTGCCGAAATCGGGATGAG
>JADFMS010000020.1 GCA_022563775.1 Fidelibacterota bacterium
AATGATATGTTTTCAAATGTGATCATAATTATCCGCTGTTAAGACGGTAAAATAGGGAAGTTTGTTCTAAATATCTAAGAATAAAATCCTAATGTTCCCCTCCTTTCTAAGGAGGGGAAGCGACGAAGAGGCTATATCAGTGCGAGTCAGGATTTATCCTGACCGCAAGACCATATATAACGGCGTCAGGGCAAGCCCTGACTGCCACTCAACCTCCTCCCTCGAGGGAGGTATCACGAAGTGATGGAGGGTGTGATTCTTATATTTCTCAATAACTTTCGTATTCTAACAGTTACACCCCTCGTCAGTCAGTTGACGGGCACTCGCCTCAAGGGGAGAGGTGTATGCGACCCGCCTTCTAAGAAGAAACGAGCTCTTCCACTCTTGCGGCTGCCCGCAGCAATTCGGTTTCCTCGAACGGTTTTCCGATCAGTTGCACACCGATTGGGAGTCCATCGGATGAGTTTCCGCACGGAATACTTATACCCGGCAGTCCCGCAAGATTGAGCGATGTCGTATAGATATCCACGAGATACATGGCAAGCGGGTCGTCGATCTTATCGCCGAGTTTGAAAGCCGTTGTCGGTGATGTAGGCGCCAAAAGGAGATCAACTTCCTTGAACGTATCAAGGAAGTCGTCACGAATCAACCGTCTCGCCTGCTGCGCTTTCTTGTAATACGCATCGTAATAGCCTGTCGAAAGGACGTATGTACCCAACATGATTCGACGTTTTACCTCTTCACCGAAACCTTTGCTCCGCGATGAACTATATACTTCGGACAGGTCACTCCCTCCCGCTCTGAATCCGTAACGCATTCCGTCGTATCGCTCGAGATTGGCTGACGCTTCCGCAGTCGCAATGATATAGTATGCAGCAACGGCATATTCGGTATGCGGCAGAGAAACTTCTTTGATCTCCGCGCCCTTCGACCTTAGAGATTCGATCAGATCGTTCACCTTGTCGAGTATCTCTTTGTCACACCCCTCGCCGTAATACTCTTTCGGCAGTCCTATCTTCAGTCCTTTGACATCGCTTTCAAGCAGACTCGGGTAGTCGGGTACTTCCTCTGTTGAGGAAGTTGAATCACATTTGTCGTGCCCGGCTATTGCTTTTAGGAGTGCGGCTGCATCACTGACGTTGTTGGCTATCGGACCGATTTGGTCAAGCGAAGATGCGAATGCGATTAGACCGTATCTTGAAACTCTGCCGTAAGACGGTTTCATTCCGACTACCCCGCAAAATGCGGCAGGAAGTCGTATTGAACCGCCTGTATCGCTGCCGAGCGCCATGTCCACAATCCCTGCGGCTACTGCAGCTGCCGAGCCTCCGCTTGAGCCGCCCGGAACATATTCGGGATTTATCGGATTCTTGACCGGTCCGAACGATGAATTTTCGTTCGAGGAACCCATGGCAAACTCGTCCATATTCGTCTTTCCGAAGAGGAGAGCATCGTTTGAAATTAATCTTTCAACTACCGTAGCATCGTACGGGGGCACAAAATCCTTTAGAATTTGTGAACCTGAGGTAGTGATTGTCCCTTTAGTAATGATAGCGTCTTTGACGGCAACCGTTTTACCCGCTAAAATTCCCGCATTTCCGGATTTCATCTTATCGGCTATCTTTTCGGCTGATGAGCGAATCTTCTCCTCTTCAAGAGAAAGAAAGATGTTCAGGTCTTTCTTCTCATCTGCCAAGGTCAGAGCATCTTCAACTTTTTCTAAAAACTGTTCATAGTTTTCCATCGAAACTTAAGATTAAATGTTTATTGTAACTGTTAAGAAGTTGCAGTGATGCCGATTCAAACGCGAATGATCAAGCTTCCGGTTTATCTTTCTCGTCATCCGGCTTATCTAGCTCTTCCTGTCTGATCTCGTTTGAAACTTCTTTAGCGGCTTTTCTGAACTCCGAGATACCCTTTCCGAGTCCCCTTGCGAGTTCAGGCAGCCGTTTTGCTCCGAATAGAAGCAATAGTACGACAAATATTAAGATCCATTCCCAACCACCTGGAAAACTCATATCAATCTCCTTTAGGTTTAGTTATCTCCACCATCTTAGAAGGTAATACGCAATTGCGATTCCTATCAAGCTTATTACGTTCAAAGTGATGCTTAGTCCAAGGGTCAACTGCAGCATTATGATATTCAGCGTACCGGGACCGACTGAGAGAGTTTTTGACAACAGGAAGAATTGCTTGACGACTCCTTCCGGAAGGATGAATCCTAATATCTCTCCTACCAAAGTACCCACTATCGCGCCCAAAGTGAGAGTGTACACTGCCAAAAGAATAGGTCTATTGGTACTCATTTTTGCCCTTTAGGTAACTATTAGTTGAATAAAATCAATGACTCGAACAGTCCCAATCCGTCGGTCGAGCCGAGTAAACTTTCACTTGCCCGTTCAGGGTGGGGCATCAATCCGAGAACGTTCCCCTCTTTATTATAAATACCGGCTATGTTCCCTATCGAAGCGTTAGGGTTGGATGCGCTGCTCACGTTACCTTCAGCATCGCAATATTTGAAAGCCACGCGATTGTTACCCTCAATTTCCCCTAATGTATCATCATCCGCAAAAAAACTTCCGCCTATATGAGCGATCGGCATTTTCAGTAATTGAGAATGATCATATTTTGATGTATAAATGGAGTTATCGGATTCTATTTTCAAAATCACATCATCGCTGACAAACCTCAGCGAACCGTTTGTAACCAAAGCTCCGGGAAGCAGACCACATTCCATCAATATCTGAAAGCCGTTACAGATGCCGAGCACAGGCTTCCCCTTTGCCGCGAATTCGATCACTGATTCCATTATAGGAGAAAATCGCGCAATCGCTCCGGTCCGAAGATAATCGCCATAGCTGAATCCACCGGGCAGAATGACAACATCCGAACCCTCAAGGTCGCGTTGCTCGTGCCAGAGCAGATTCACTTTCTGTCCGAGAAGATTTTTCAGGACATGCTGCGTATCTAATTCGCAGTTAGAACCTGGAAAGATCACAATTCCGATTTTCATATTGTTATTTCTATTCCTCTATGATCTTATACGAGTATTTTTCTATCACGGGATTTGAGAGGAGTTTCTCGCAAACCGCCTCGGTTGAACTGCGCGCCTTTTCTATATTGTTCGTATTAAGTTGAAGAAGGAAGTACTTGCCGGTGCCTATCTCCTCTATCCCCTCAATTCCAACCCCGCCGAGCGCTTCTGTGATAGTTTTTCCTTCGGGATCCAAGATACCGTCTTTCAGTGTGACTATGACTTCGGCTCTTATCACTCCCGCCTATTCCCTTAGACCGGAATTAGCCATTTCTGAATCTTCAGTTTTTCCGTATGTGAAAGCCCATCGAATAATGTTATACATTAAAAAGATAAAAAATATAGGGAAAATTACCAGAGATTTAAAAATGATCATAGCTGTAAACGATGAGACAAAGACAAATAATAATACGTTCGGCTTTCCGTTTAATTTAATTGAAATATTAGGAAATGTGTAAAATGATATTGTGCTCAGCATCAGAAATGAGGTTCCAAGCACTAATGGCAGGACAAATTTCAGCGCTCCGATATTATATGGAATTTCAAGATAAAACAAGACGAATCCCGCGAGAAGCGCCGCCATAGAAGGAGTCGGAAGTCCGATGAAATGTCTCTTTTGCTCACCGGAATGAATATTAAACCTTGCCAATCTTATTCCCGCAAAAAGCAGAGGTACAAACGCAACTAACGCTCCGATAACTACCCATTCACCTGAAAACGCTTTATATATCAATACGCTGGGAGCAACACCGAAAGAGGTGATATCCGCAAGCGAATCAAACTCGAGTCCGAATTTTGATGGTTGTTTAATCTTTCGAGCTATCTTACCGTCGAAAGCATCAAAGAGTCCTGCAAGAAGTATCAGATAAGAAGCCATGGAAAGTTTACCATTGGCGGTCAGCAGAATGGCAAGATAACCGCTTATTAGATTCATAACGGTGAAAGCGCTTGGAACCACCGCCTTAGTCAGCTTCATTAGTTAGAACTCCTATAACTGTTTCTCCCCCTTTTACTGCATCCCCGAGTTTCACGGTTATCTCGGTGTCCGTCGGTAATAGGATGTCTACCCTGCTTCCAAACCGTATCAGCCCAAACCTATCACCTGCATCCACAGTTTGACCGGGTTTAAGATCGTATACAACTCTACGCGCTATCAATCCTGCTATCTGCTTAAAATATACCCTTTTCTCTCCAGTGTCAACTGAAATGAGCGATTGCTCGTTATCCAACGATGCCTTTTCGTTCCAGGCTGCTAAGAATTTACCGGGAAAATATTTCACCTCATGAACGGTTCCCGAGACAGGCACTCTATTCACATGAACGTTGAATACCGAGAGAAATACCGATACCTGCATAAGTTTATCTTCGGACAGCTCTGGAAAGTTTACTTCTTTAATAACGACGACCTTTCCATCACCGACTGAGAGCACAAGGTTTTCGCCCTTTGGAATTATCCTATCAGGATCACGGAAGAAAAAAACTATAAATAGAAGCAGTAATGCTTCAGTATAGGTCAACCCCCAGAGAAAACCGCTTCCCGTCATTGAAGCAGCGAACCCCAATGCTATCAGGACAAATGCTGCCGCTGCTACAAATGGTATGCCATCTGTAGCCAATCTAAAATGCCTCCCTATCCAAGTACTCTTTTCAGAATCTCCTGATATGCCTTTTCCACACCTCCAAGATCCTGGCGGAAACGATCCTTATCAAGTTTTTTCTTTGTCTTCACATCCCAAAAACGGCATGTGTCCGGTGATATCTCGTCGCCTAAATAAATGACTCCATTCTGCGTTCCAAACTCCAGCTTGAAATCAACCAAAAGCAGGTCTCTTCTGAAAAGAAAATCTTTGAGCACTACATTGATCTTCTTTGCATACCTGCTTATCTCGGCTACATCATTCGCACTTGCCAATTCGAATGCCACAGCGTGTTCGTTACTTATCATCGGGTCATGTAGGGCATCATCTTTGAGATAAAATTCCAATACCGGCTGCTTTAATTCCGTACCCTCTTCTATGCCGTATTTTTCAACCATGCTCCCCGCGGCTATATTCCTCATCACTACCTCAAGCTTATACATCTCAAGTTTTTTCACCAACATAGATGTCTTACTGAGTTTCTTTTCGAAATGGGTTTGAATTCCGTGACTTCGGAGGTAATCAAACAGAAACGCCGAAAGCTGATTGTTAATGGCGCCCTTTCCTTTTATCGTCCCCTTTTTAGCCCCGTCACCCGCCGTAGCAGAATCTTTAAAATCCTGAATCACCAAATCCTCATCATTTGTTGAATATATCTTCTTTGCCTTTCCTTCATATAATAGTTTTTTCTTATCCACTGAATTCCTCCGGATCATACTAATTTTAATCGTTCAAAGATACCATCCACCTGTCTGAGACTTTCTTCAGGCTTAAAACACTCTTCCAGCTCTTTATCACTGAGCAGTGCATTCACTTCATCATCATCAAGCAAGCACTGCTTAAAATCTATCTTCTCATTCCATGCTTTCATAGCCGTTCGCTGCACTATATCATATGCTTCTTCTCTCGTTATATTCTTTTCAACCAACTTAAGAAGAACTCCACCCGAATATATCAGATTGTAGGATTGATTGAGATTTTCGATCATTCGTTCGGAATCCACCACCAAATTCTCCATCAACGAGCTGAACTTTTGTAAGCAATATACTACCGTGATCGTTGAATCGGGGATGATCACTCTCTCTACCGATGAGTGAGAGATGTCTCTCTCATGCCAGAGCGCAACATTCTCCATCGCTGCAAGCGCATTCCCTCTGACGAGACGAGCCATGCCGGCAATCCGTTCGGAGAGGATCGGATTCCTTTTATGGGGCATCGCCGATGAGCCTTTCTGATCTTTGCCAAAATACTCTTGAGCTTCCCTAACTTCTGTTCGTTGAAGATGACGTATCTCTGTGCTGAACTTTTCGAGACTTGAGGCGATGAGCGCCAAAGCCGTCATATAATTTGCATGCCTGTCTCTCTGAACTATCTGGTTTGAGACAGGAGCCGCTTTTATTCCGAGACGTTTGCATACTTCAGCCTCTATCTCAGGTTCAAGATGAGAGTACGTACCGACAGCTCCCGAGATTTTACCTGTCGCAATCTCCTCAACCGCTCCTGACCATCGCTTGCGATGCCTGCGGATTTCTTCTACCCATATAGACAGCTTAAGTCCGAATGTTATTAACTCAGCATGAATTCCGTGAGTCCTGCCTATCATAATAGAATTCTTATGCTCTATTGCCTTCTTAGAAAGAACATCCTCAAGATTCTTCAGTTCTTTGGAAACTAACTCACCGGCTTCCTTCATCCTCATTGCTAAGGACGTATCCAACAGGTCAGAAGATGTCATTCCGAAGTGCATATATCCGGCTTCTTTTCCGACGTATTCAGCGACATTTGTCAAAAACGCGATGACATCATGATTTACCTCTTCCTCGATTTCTTCGATTCGTTCAACACTGAAATTACCCTTTTCCCGAATCGCTTTTGCCGCTGCTGCCGGTATTATTCCTTTTTCTGATTGTACTTCGGCAACGGTAGCTTCCACTTCAAGCCATGAACGAAATTTCCGTTCTTCCGTCCAGACATTTCCAATCTCTTCAGGTGTATATCGAGGGATCAACTATCTTCACCTGTTGGGTTTTCCTAAAACCATTCTTATTGTCCTTTCAGAGTTACCGCGTCGTATTATCATATTCAAGGTATCCCCTGCGCGTAGAAAATTTTCTTCGATGATCTTGAAGATATCATCATCGTTTATCACTTCGTCCCCGTTCACTTTCAGGATGATATCTCCGATCATCAAGCCCGCTTTATCCGCCGGACTATTTTTATCGACGTTCGTAATCAGTACACCTTTTTCCGTTTTGAGATCAAGATGTTTTGCCACAAGACGATTTAAATCCCGGACATCCATTCCCGTCCAGAAGCTCCTGTCAACTTTACCGTATTTCTTAAGTTCCTTGTAAACGGATATTGCCCTGTTGATCGGGATAGCGAAGCCGATTCCAATGGATCCTTGAGAAAATCTGCTCCCCGTAAATATGAATGTGTTTATTCCAATCACCTCTCCGACGGCATTGAGAAGAGGTCCACCGCTGTTACCCGAGTTTATGGAGGCATCTGTCTGTATCATATCCTGATATACTCTCCCGGATTCCTGCTGTCCGAAATCCAGATTCAAACCTGAGACGACTCCCACTGTCGCAGTCGGCTTTTTGCTGATATCGAATAAGCCGAAGGGATTACCCAGAGCTATCACCCACTCCGCAATGATTATATCATCCGAATCTCCAAACTCTAAGAATGGGTAACCTTTTCCTTCTAATTTCAACAAGGCTATATCGGATGTTCTGTCAACCCCTACTATCTCGGCTTTATGGTCAGTTCCATCCGAAAGTGTAACCACAACCTCTTCAGCATCTTCTATTACATGTGAATTGGTCAATACAAAACCGTCCGATGAAATGATAAACCCCGAACCCAGACTTTTTACAAGATGTTTGAAAACTCTGTCCGGAAAGAGGAGAGACCATATAGGATCATTCGCAAAAGGGGTTCGTGAATATTCACGAACCTGGGTTGCATTTATCCCCACCACGGCAGGGCTATTTTTCGCAACCGTTTGAGTAATGATATTTTGCCTGCCGTTGGAAATAACTGCATTAGCTTCGTTCTTATTTTGCGCAAACAGTTCTGACCCCGAAAACAGCGCCGACAATAAAGCGATAATCAGAAATTTGTATAAATTTATTTTTCTCAGGATTTCATTGACTCCCAATCTTTGAGGAATTGATCAATACCCCTGTCCGTCAATGGATGTTTTGCCATCTGATGCAGTACCTTCATAGGAAGGGTTGCTATATCCGCTCCATAAAGCGCCGTATCTACTACATGGAGAGGGTTGCGAATGCTGGCAACTATGATCTCCGTTTCGTAGCCGTAATTTTCGTATATCTGTGAAATATCAGCGACTAAGTCCATCCCCGGCATAGCCATGTCATCTATTCTGCCGACAAAAGGGCTTACGAATGTCGCCCCCGCTTTTGCCGCAAGCAGAGCTTGTAAAGAGGAAAAAATGAGAGTTACGTTTGTCATAGTACCCTCTTCGCTAAGTACTTTGACCGCTTTAATCCCATCAACTGTCATTGGGATTTTTACGCAAATATTATCGTGCAGTTCACGAAGTTTTCTGCCCTCAGCAATCATCTCCTCAGCTTTCAATCCCACTACTTCAGCATTTACAGGACCGTCAACAATTTCACAAATTTCTTTTATCACGGTTTCAAAGTCTCTATCCTCTTTCGCGATAAGTGTCGGATTAGTCGTAACTCCATCGACAATGCCCCACGAAGTACCTTCCTTGATCTCGTCAACATTTGCTGTGTCCAAAAATATTTTCATACCGCTCCTTTATCAGTTAAAGTTCTCAGCGTAAACTACCTTTTCGAGATATAATCCATGAGCGGGAGCGTTTGGTCCCGCCGCTCTACGATCCGATTTGTCAAATATCTCTTCAAATTCCGCCACGGTTATCTTTCCCCTCCCAACTTCTATCATCGTCCCCACCAACGATCTGACCATATTATAAATAAATCGATCCGCTGCTATAGTATAATACAAATAATCACCATTTTCACGCCATTCAGATTTCATTATTTTGCATTTTTTATTTTCTGTCTTAGATATTGTTTTACAAAATGAGCTGAAATCAGTTTTCGCCTTAATAATTTTCGCAGTCGCATCCATATCTCTTAGATTCAGTTCATAGCCCGGATCATAAGCATAATATCGCGCAAGAGCAGACTTCCTTTTTATCACCTTGTAAAGGTACTGGCGTTCTAAAGCATCTCGACGTGAATGAAAATCCTCGTTAATTTCAACAGCGTTCAATATCCTTATATCTTTGGGAAGTGTTCCGTTCAGTGCCTCCATAAATTTATTGACGGATATTTCAGACTCTGTCCTGAAATTTGCCACTTGACCCATTGCGTGTACTCCGCCGTCCGTTCTGCCAGCGCCGGTCAGTGTCACATCATTGCCGATAATTGACCGCAGGGAATTCGTCAGTTCGTCCTGCACTGTTTTTGCATTTGATTGTATCTGCCATCCTTTATAGTTAGTCCCATCATACTCAATAAGGATCTTGATATTTCTCATATCAAATTATCACTAACAATGTAATCGTTAATGATAAGATACTCACTAAGTAATCGCTCTTTGTGAACTTAAATTTTTTTAAACTTGTTCTTTTTACGGGAACGTTGTATCCACGCGAGTCAAGAATCAATGCCAATCGTTCCGCCCGGCTTATACTGAGAGTGAACAGTGGAATTACTATGGGTAACATTTTCGAAATGCGGGTAAGCATATTGCTTCCCATTGATATTCCCCTTGCGATCTGCGCCTCTTTGATGCGAGTCGCCTGTTCGGAAATTATTGGCGCGAACGAAAGCGTCAGTAAAAAAACCAGTAATATCCGTTCTATTGATAACCCTATTTTCCCTAACGGCGTCATGAATTCACGAAGCGATTCGGTTAAGCTCGCCGGTTCAACGGACATCGTGAAATAAGCGCCTGCCGAGACCAGCAAGCCTACTCTGCCTGTAAAGAAAACTGCTTTTTCGACCGAATCAATGAAAGACAGCGATTGTGCCGCTCCAAAGAGATCAGTAGCAAGGAGGAGATGAAATCCGAAAGTCAGCGGCACGAGTATCAGAAAATACTTCGAACTCTTCCAAAAACGTTTGTATCCTTGAGTCTCTATTCCTAATAGCGTTGTTAATAATATCACTCCTGTCAGAAAAGCCGCAATGCTACTTTTCATTGCAAGCAAGAGAAGACAGAAAAACAGAAGTGTTCTTACTCGTGGGTCAAGAGCCATGTGATCCGATTAAATGATCCTCGTATAACCAAATATGTTTAAATTAAAATCCAACAGACTTATAATTTAAGCTGTTTGATATAAAAGTCAATTCAGGCTTTTATAACGGCATCTGTGTTCGAGTCAGGATTTTGAAAGTGTTGGTTAGGGTCACCGCCGATGGCGGGACTTTTGCTTGCCCTGACAGCACAACACATTCAAACAGTTACACCCCTCGTCCGCCAACTGGGCGGACACTCCCCTCAAGGGGAGAGGTACATCGTCTTTGCGAGGAGTGGATTATAATTAAGATAGAGTCCGATAGTTTCCCTCTAAAAAGAGGGGTATCCGTAGGGCGTGGTGTGTAAATAGGATTGCATGTGCGAGTCAGAATTTGAATAATACTGTCATTGCGCGGAGTGAAACGACAAAGCAATCTCAGCTTAGTTTTTCAGCATGAGATTGCCGCGCTTCGCTCGCAATGACGGTAAGCTTACGTTGCAGTCAACGTCACCCCCAACGGAGAAGGATCGAACAGACCCTCTCTTGCGCCGAAAGAGAAAATCATAGAAATTTCCCTTGACTTTCTTCCCCAAATTCAGTTGGTTATCTCTCCTAATTTTCAGTGAGCGACACGAATTCATATTTTAGGGACAAAGTTGAAAAAATTATCCGACGCCATCAATACCGCATTACATAACTCACTTGCTGTTAAAAAGGGTGAAACAGTACTCGTAATCACTGATGTTCACAAACGGAATATCGGTATAATGTTTCATGAAAAGGCTAAAAAACTAAAAGCTCAATCAATACTCGTTGACATCATACCGGGCAGAACCGACGGAGAGGAACCTCCTGAGGCGATTGCAAAACTTATGAAAGATGTCGATGTGCTGATCTGTCCTACATCCAAATCATTGACCCATACCAATGCGCGCAGAGCTGCCAGCAAGAAAGGTGCGAGAACCATAACTCTTCCCGGAGTCTCGGAGGAGATGCTTGCCCGGGCGGGAAATGTCGATATGCAAAAAATGGCGCATCTGACCAATAAGATGACGGATATTCTCACTATTGGAAGCAATGTACATATAACAACCCCAGCGGGCACAGACCTTCGTATGTCCATCAAAGGGAAAAAGGGCATTGCCGATACGGGTTTCGTAACAGAGCCGGGAATGACGTGCAATATTCCGGCAGGCGAGGCATTTCTTGCGCCGGTTGAAGGCAGCGCTGAAGGAATTCTCGTGATAGACGGCTCTATGGGTCAATCAGGTATCATTAAGAAACCCATAAAGATGTATGTTTCCAAAGGTTTCGTAACCAAAATACTTGGCAGCAGAGAAGCCCGGCTTCTTCGTAAACAACTTGCCCCATTCGGTAAAAAGGGACGTAATATTGCTGAACTCGGCATAGGAACCAACCCAAAAGCAAAATTGACCGGGAAAGTGTTAGAAGATGAAAAGATACTTGGAACCGTTCATGTTGCGCTCGGAAATAATCTTACAATGGGCGGCACCTGCGATGTCGGAAGCCATCTTGACGGCATTTTACTCAGACCTAAAGTTACAATAGACGAAAAAGTGATATTATCAGGCGGGAAGATCAGAATTTAGCTGTCAATGACAGCCCGGTGTAATCTGTAATGTTCAAGCTCACCGCGGCAGGCGGATTCAACTTATTATAACGATAGATCGTATTCATCACGCTAAATATCCTGTTGACGATCATTCCGCCAATAATGCGTTTTACGTTTTGTCCCGCCGTATCACTCTCTAATTTCAATGATTTGAATTTTAGTCTCTCCTCTTCGGAGCTCCAACTCCAAAATTCATCGGCAGCGTTATACACGCTTCTCGGTTCTCTGCTTCTTCGGATAGCAGCATTGAATTCGTCTACATCAGAATAATTACTGACATCGGAATAAAACTGGTCGTTCTTTCCACCATTCTTCACACCCGCCATCGCGGCTGCGTAGACTTGGTAATCCTCTTTTTTCCATTCCTTCCTTTTATGAAATATAATTAAAGAAAGCCATAGACTCGATTCGCTGCTGTAGAAATATTTTGCCGTTCGGTAGCTTCCTATCGAACGCTCGCCCAATCCGGGCAGCAGCATTGACATAAAAATCGCCTTCCGTTTTGAAGGTCGGGCTTCACTGTTTTGCGGGGCGAATTTAACAGCTGTCTGAGGGCTTGCAGAATCTGATTGATGTACAACCTTGCCGGCAGTCCTTAACTCCTGAAGAAAACCTACGGGTATAGGAGATTCATCAGCCCCTTCGAAGGCGGACACGACAGAAACTCTTAATACGAGTAGAACCGCTAAAACCAACAATGATTCATTAACAATTTGCAACCTTTTAACCTCTTACCGAATAAAACAGATAAGTAATTATTCCCGCTACGGTTGCTGCAAGAACTTTTTCGAGCGTTTTACCGGAAAAAATAGACTTATTTCCTATTCGCAGAAAGCCCGGAGACGACTTATTCAACTGTTTTATACTCCTCCCTTTAACATTGTCTTCCCCTTCAAATTTCACCGGATACTCTTCTCCCCAATTTATTTTGCCTGCCTCAATCGAATATAACAGTAAAATAAACTTCCCATCAAGTGTTCTGTTACCACCTTTAACGTCCAAGTTCAGCATCGGTTCAATTATCCGCATAAACAGATCAGTTTCCGGATTATCTCCTTTGCCGTCAAAAGCTGCTTTATAGCCCTGCTCTTTTAAATATTCATAAACTACATATGTCACAAATGCTGAAAGGCTGTCAGACTTCGATTTCTGAACATGATATGTTTTATCAGGAAGAAGTTTTTCAGACATTTTCAATTCATTTAGGGCATAATTAATAGACTCAGTTGCGAATGCGGCGTTATTCGGAATCTCTTTTTGAGCTAATAAAATCGAAAATGGGAACAAAGCCGCAAATAATAGAAATTTTGTATCTAATTTAATCACTCTTCGATCCTTTTATCCATGTCAACCCAAACAGTATAAGAGTGATAATCGCAGTTATCCAACCCAAATAATCACCATATTTTACATAGAACGTTTTTTCAGTCATTAGAGGAATCTCGCCTGAGATGATCCCCCTCTCATTGAAAGCGAGCGATTTTATAATACGACCATAAGGGTCTACAAGTTCGGATATACCGGTATTTGCGCAGCGTGCTATGGCGCGACGGCTCTCCACTGCCCTCATGACCGCTATCTGCGCATGCTGATAAGGTTGAGAAGAATTGCCGAACCATGCATCATTGGTTATTATTACTAACATCTCCGCTCCGCTTTGCACGAAATTTCTGCTGAGAGAGGGAAAAGTAGATTCAAAGCATATTTGTACCGAGAATTTCTTCCCCCCTACATTAAACACTTTATACTCTTCTCCACTCGAAAAATTTGCCTGTCCAAGGTCAATGTTTGATAAAAACGGGAATCGATCCTCGAAAGGCACTTTTTCCGCAAATGGAACAAGACGCATCTTATGATATTTTTCAATTTCTCTCGAACCCGGCTGCAGGAGAAACGAGGAGTTGTACTTTTTGAACTTATTGTCATCAATAAATTCGTAATCCAAAGTCCCGGTCAACAGCGGCACATTCACCGAGTCGACAAAAGAGAGAACCTGATCGAATCTTCCGTCCCTGTTATATCTGAGATACGCAGGAGTAGCTGTCTCAGGCCAAATAATAAGGTCAGGAGCAGTCTCTCCCGCTTTATAATGAAGATCCCCGTAGAGTCGGTAAATGTTATCCCTTTTTGATTCATCCCATTTTACTTTAGGGTCAAGATTCGGCTGGATTATGCTGACACTGATACTCCTATTAATGCTTGCCAAGTACTTATCTGCTCCATTCAGCACCATAATTCCGTAGGTCCATGGGAGCGCAAGCGTAAGAATTGCCGCTATCGCAAAACCGATCGCTCTTTTAGACTCACTGATGGATTTTATAGCCTTGTAACCCAAGATGTTCACAAACATTACGAACAGCGATACACCCCATGCCCCCGTAATCGCTGAAATTTGAATTAGAGAGCTGTAATAAGTTTGAGTGTTTGCAACTATAGTCCACGGAAATCCAAGCGAGCCATGCCCCCTTATGAACTCAATTCCTACCCAGATAAAGGGAACAGCCCAGATGGCTATCTCCCCCCATCTCTTCCAGACTCGTTCGATAACCCAACCGAAAAAAGAGAACCATAAAGCGAGCACCATTAGAGAACCGAGGAGCGTCAAAACTGCTATCGGCATCATTGTCCCCGAGTTAAGCCCAATCCAGTACACTATGAGCAGATTAGACAGAAAACCGGCAGCAAAAGTTTTTTTGAAATTTTTATTTCCGAGATTTCTCTCAAGAAAGAATAGATAGGGGATAAACGCTATCCATGCAAAATAGCCGTTATTTAAAGGTGGAAATGCTGCTCCGAACAGCAGAATATGAAAACTTAATAATGCGTAATCTATTCGTTTTTCATGATTATTCAGTTCGGGATCGGAGGGAAGAGATTCTGTCATGATGAGCTTAAGGCGACTTTGTCAACGGTTGCGCGTTCAAATATGAACGCAATATCAGAGCCGCCGCCATCATATCAACTTTACCCTTATCTTTCCTGAAATCAACACCTAATTTTCTTAATTCCGTTTTTGCGTCTTCAGAAGAAAACTCCTCCGGCCACTCTTCAATTTCAACATCCGTTCTGGTCGAAAGTTCCTCACCGAATTTTTTTACTTTCTCCGCCATTGGTCCGATCGAGCCATCGAGCGAATAAGGGATACCTATAACGATCTTTTTTATCTCGTTTGAATTAATGATTTCGATGAGAGTTTTAAGGAGTCCCGCTCTGTCCTTATTGATAAGCGTTTGGAATCCGCGTGCGGTAATAGCCAAGGGGTCTGTTATGGCGATCCCGATTCTCTTCTCGCCGTAATCTATACTTAAAATTCTTCCCGGATCACTCAAGATGTTCGTTTAACAAGTGTGCCGGCTTAGCAGTGTGAAAGAACTGAACCCGGTTTATGTGGTATAGCCTCTTAATGTTTCTAAGGGCTGCCTGAGGGATTTTTTCAGTAATTTACCGGGTCTGAAGTGAGTTTTTCTTCTCGGAGGTACATGAATTATTTCATTAGTTCTGGGATTTCTCGCTTTCGGTTTTGCTTTCGTAGGTTTCACCTCGAACACACCGAAATTCCTTACCTCAATTCTGATGGACGGCACTTCTTCACTCATCATCTCTCTCAGAGTTGTAAATACACCGTCAACAATTTCTTCAACCATGTAAATCTTTAATCCGAGCTTCCTCGCAGTGCTTCTTGCTACATCCCTCTTGGTGTAGGTAATAGAACTCATCACTCATTCCTTATTATAATCATTGCAGTTATATGTAAGTTTAAGATAAATAACAAGTTCATTAGCTTCAAGCTCTAAATTATCCCCTTTCAACTCCAATAATTCCGTATAGATCGCTAATTTTCTTGCGTACATTGTTAAAATGTTTCAGATCCTTCACCTGTACTACCAATTTCACGCTTGCTATTTCATCCATAACCTCTAAATCAAGACTGAGTATGTTTGTGTTTGTAGTCGATATGCTTTCGGTCAGATCGCGCAAGAAATGCTTCCGCTCCCTCGCTTGTATCTGTAAACGAACAAGAAATTCATCTTTCCTTCCAGTATCCCATTCCACTTCGATTGACCTTTCCTGAGAACTGAAGAGGTGCGCTGAATCCTTACAAGCGACACGATGTATCATTACTCCCTTTCCCCTCGTAATAAAACCGATAATATCGTCGCCGGGTATCGGTTGACAACATTTCCCGAAATTTATCATAATGTTGTCCATCCCCTGAACTCTAACGCCTTTTACACGCCTGCGCGCCCTGTCAAAAAAACTCCTTTTACTCTTCTCTTCGTCTTTATGCTTATCCTTGACCTCGGACGGCACCACCATATTCAGCAACTTTTCTATCGAAAAATTGCCCAAACCGACTGCGGAGTAAAGTTCTTCAACAGATTTGTAATCAGTGGATTCCAACACTTGATCAAGTTTTTTATTTATCTTCGGTATTTTCTTTCGTTTGAATTGTTTTTCTATTATCTCCTTACCAAGCTTGACGGCTTTCTCCCGCCGTTCCATATTCTCCCAGCGTTTAATCCTTGATCTCGCCTTTCCGGTCTTTACAAACTTAAGGTGAGAAGGATTCGGCGTCTGAGAATCGCTGGTCAGGATTTCTACCGAATCACCGCTTGAAAGCTTTGCGTTCAGCGGGACCATCTTTCCGTTAACTTTTGCCCCTATGCAGTGATTTCCCACTTCTGTATGAACAAAGTAGGCAAAATCTACCGGAGTGGAACCTGTAGGCAGCTGAATCAGTTCGCCTTTCGGCGTAAAGGCAAATATCTCATCTTTAAAAAGGTCTATCTTGAGTGAGGTCAAAAATTCAGACGGGTCACTATCATCGCTCTGAAGTGATTCAATAAGTTCTCTCAACCACTTCATATATTGATCGAGATCCTCCTCTTCACCTTTATCCTCTTTATAACGCCAATGAGCAGCAATACCGTCCTCAGCTGTCCTATCCATCTCCGGCGTGCGTATTTGTACCTCCACCATCCTTCCACCCGGTCCCACAATGGTAGTATGGATTGATTGATATCCGTTAGCCTTCGGTATGGCTATGAAATCCTTGAACCTTTCCGCTACCGGTTTATGCATCGAATGAACAAGCCCCAATGTGGCATAACACTCTGATATTGAATCTACGATAATTCTTATGGCAAAAAGATCATATATCTCCTCAAACGGTTTTTGCCGACGTGCCATCTTACCATGGATGCTGTAGAAATGTTTAGGTCTGCCGGAGATCTCCGCACTGATATTTTCTTGTTTAAGTCTGTTTTTGAGCGGTTTCGCTACCTTCTGTATATACCGTTCCCTTTCGCCACGTTTACCTTTTATCTTTTTATCTATGTTTTTATATGCTTCGGGTTCTAACACTTTCAATGAGAGATCTTCAAGCTCCCACTTCACCCTGCCCATGCCGAGCCTGTGCGCAAGGGGCGCATAAATATCGCGGGTTTCAAGGGCGATACGCTTTGCTTTGGATTCCGGAAGATATTCGAGCGTATTCATGTTATGGAGACGATCCGCAAATTTTATCAGTATAACCCTTATGTCTTCGATAACGGAAAAGAGCAACTTTCTGAAGTTCCCCGCCTGTTTCTCCTCAGTACTCTTATAATCCAACTCTGAGATCTTGGTGACACCTTTTACCAAAAGACTGACTTCTTCACCAAACTCCTTAGTTATATCTTCGATAGTTACCTCAGCGTCCTCTAATACATCATGCAATAAGCCGCCGGCAAGGGTGACCTTGTCCATATTCATTTTAGCGAGATTTAGAGCGGTTTGATAACAGTGTTCGAAGTAAGGCTCACCTGAAAGCCGCAATTGTCCCTTATGCGCTCTGCGAGCAAAGGTATATGCGCTCCACAAGAATTCTTCATCCTCAGGACTTCTCTTATATGCGGTACTATTGAGAAGTTTACGAAATTTCCTCGGATACTTTGGTTTAACCCGTTTTTCTATCGCTTCGAACACTTGTATCATGATAAGTTCGCCTTAATGTGGAGGTAGGTCGTACTCCACAGCCCTGTTTTCGAACCGCGCGTATTCACTTAGGAAAGTGAGATATATCGTCCCTGTTGGGCCGTTACGCTGCTTTCCGATTATTACCTCCGCTGTGTCTTCCTCCTTCTGCTCAAATCCCTCTTCATAACGTTCATACATATTTTCCCTATATATGAACAACACAACATCTGCATCCTGCTCTAATGCGCCACTCTCCCTCAGATCCGAAAGTTGTGGTCTTCTGTCTTTCGTTCCTCGCTGTTCAGGAGCCCTGGAGAGCTGAGAAAGAGCCACTATAGGAACATTGAGTTCCTTTGCGGTTGCTTTCAATGAACGGGAGATCATAGAAATTTCCTGCTGTCGATTTTCTGTTTTTCCTACGCCTGACATCAGTTGAAGATAATCGACAAAAAATATTCCGATATCATGTTCTGATTTTAGTCTCCTTGCCTTAGCTCTTAATTCTAATGGACTCAGACCGGGAGTATCATCTATGAAAATCGGTGATTTATAAAGTTTACTGCTCGCTCTTGTGAGGTTTTGACGCTGCTGCTCTGAGCTCCTTTTCATCATTACATCGTGAGAACTCACCTTTGCTTCCATGCAGAGTAACCGTAATGCAATTTCCTGAGCCGACATTTCAAGGCTGAAAAATCCTACAGATATATTAGATGTCAAAGCCATATTTTTTGCCATCGAAAGAGCAAGAGCCGTTTTCCCCATTGAAGGTCGAGAGGCGATGATGATCAGGTTGGTATCCTGGAAACCTGCCGTTTTTTTATCCAGGTCGGTATATCCTGTGGGAATACCTGATACCATACCCGGAGTATCTCTTAACTTATCAATACGTTCATTCAATTCGTTGATAATCGGCTCTATAGGTCTGAAAGAGCTTTCCCATCTGCCTTCAGTTAACTGATAGATTTTTTGTTCATAGAGTTCAATTAGATCCGTCACCGCCATTGAATCACTATAACCGTCGGTCGTCATCGTTACTCCGAGCGAAATAAGCTGTCGGAGTAAAGCTTTTTCGATAATAATGTTTATGTGAAAGTTAACGTTAGAAGCGGAAGGTGTGCTATCCAATAAACCAGTGACATAATAGCTCCCGCCGACTTTTTCTAAAAGATCCTGCTGTTTTAATTTGTCCGAAACAGTGATCTGATCGATAGGCAAAGCGTTGTTAAAGAGATCTCTCATTGCCTCAAAAATATATCTATGAATGTCAAAGTAGAAAACCGAAGCATCCCATATTTTCTCGAAAGCTTTGAATGTCGCTTCTTTATTCATCATCATAGCTCCGAGTACCGATTCCTCAGCTTCCCTCGAATGTGGTGGAATTCGCTCTTTAAGGTTTTTGGAATCAGCCATTTACGCGAGTTCCTGCTGTTGTGCAAGCGCCAATCGGTCTCGTACCTTTTGCATATCCTCCCAACACGGTCGCTTCCAGTGCGGATTACGTAAGAGTGCCGCCGGATGATAAGTCACCATCATTTCAATACCGTTGTAGCTGTAGGATTTGTTACGCATATCCTTTAAAGCGAGATCTTCTCCTAATAACCATGCACCTGAAACCCTTCCAAGCGCCAATATCAATTTAGGCTTAATGAGCTCTATCTGCTGTTTAAGATAAGGTTGGCAGGTGTCAGATTCAGATTTTAATGGGTCACGATTGTTAGGCGGTCTGCATTTCAGAACGTTTGCAATGTAAACTTCTTCACGGGATAGATTGATGGCTGCTAATATCTTATCTAATAATTGACCGGCTCGACCCACGAACGGTTCTCCTTGCAAGTCTTCATTCCTGCCCGGAGCTTCTCCGATAAGCATCAGGTCTGCGTTGGGGTTTCCTACCCCGAATACGAATTTAGTCCGTGTAGCTCCAAGAGGACAAAGTTGGCAATCTTTTATTTCGTTATAGAACGATTCAAGATCTTTCGCGGACGGACCGTTGCCGGTGGTCAAAGGATTCTTAATGAGCTTGCCATCTAAAAGCAGCTCCATTCCATATATCTCAGCCTGTTGTCTCAGATAAGCTGCCGCGCTCGCTTCAAAGGGATCTTCCAACAATTAGCTCCCGTTTAGTAAATTTGATACCCTGTCAATGATCAGGGTTGAGAGTTCACTCTTGCTCATCAACTCTAACTCTTCTACGGTTCCTTTCCGGTCGATTATCGAAACTTTGTTTGTGTCATGACCGAACGCTGCTCCCTTTTCTTTGGGATTGTTTACAACTATCAGGTCCAGCGATTTTTCATTAAGCTTCAACTTTGAATTTTCAATAACGTTTTCGGTCTCAACGCTGAATCCGACTATGACCTTATCGCCTTTATCACCGCTAAGAGCGCTAAGTATATCATCAGTTTTTTTCAAATTCAGCGTAAGATCACTGCCGTTCTTCTTTAATTTCTTGCTACTGACCTCCGGATAGGTATAATCTCCGACGGCGGCGGACATAACAAGGGCATCGCTTTCTGCGAATTTCTCAACTATCGCATTTTTCATCTCTTCGGCTGTCGAGACTTTTATCAGCTCCACTCCCACAGGGTTCGCTACCTCTGTTGGACCGCTTATCACTGTGACATCCGCTCCTTCGGCTGAAGCGGCTTCTGCCAACGAAAAGCCCATCCTCCCGGTAGACGGATTGGAAATAAAACGAACCGGGTCTATCCATTCTCTTGTCGGTCCCGCTGAAACAAGTATCTTTTTACCTTTTAAACTGCCTGAATTCAGATGAGTGAGAAGTGAATGGAGTATCACACGGTTTTCCGCTAATCTGCCCACTCCGCTTGCTCCTGAAGCAAGCGCCCCTGATTCAGAGTCTATAAACCCGAATCCTGCATCTTTAAGACGTTTCACATTCTGTTTCATGATGGGATTTTCGTACATACCCGTTTCCATAGCAGCTGCGAAAATTGTTTTTGTACCGACATCGCAAATGACTGTTGAGAGAAGATCATCTGCTATTCCGTTAGCAGCTTTGCCAATTATATTGGCTGTTGCCGGAGATACGAGAACGGCATCAGCCCATTTAGAGATCTCCACATGCCTGACACCAACCGTCTCTTTGTCGCTGAACATGCTCGTCCATACCGGTTTACCGCTGAAAGTTTCAAAGATCAGGGTGGACATGAACTTCAGTGCGGAGTCAGTCATAATAACCTGTACGTCCGCTCCATGCTCGATTATCAGCTCTCTTAATAGAGAAGCCGATTTGTATATGGCGATTCCGCCGGTAACACCAAGCACTATCTTACGGTCTTTGAACTTCAAGCCGTTATTCTGCTGCTTTATCCGAAGATGCATCACCGGAAGATTCCGATGATTCCCCTTCACTCTCCATCGGCATCGGTTCTACATACTTAAATTCAATTTCACCTGCAAGAAACTCAGCTAACGCTATTGTGGTTACCTTGGTTTCGCTTTCCGTATTAGTAGGGACAATAGGCTCCGGCATAAACTCTTCCGGCTCATCATTACCATCCATTATCTCTTCTTTATCGGCAAGTCTCTTATTATTAAGATGGCGAGCTCTTTTTGCCATAACAGTTATCGCCTCGTAAATATTTTTCGCTTTACCTTCTAATTCTTTCAATTTAATGGTCTCTAAACCCATTCGTATTAACCTCCTTGAGCGTTTATTGCTTCAGAAAACTTATCTACTGCCGTTCTGAAATCATCATTCTTTATTATTACATCAAATTCGTTTGCTTTTGATAATTCAAGTTCATACCGTTCCAATCGTCTTTCTATCTTTTCTTCAGATTCACTCCCGCGACCTCGAAGTCGTTTTTTCAATTCCTCTACAGACGGCGGTTTAATGAAGATCGTGAGCGTATCTTCAGGATATCTCGATTTTATCGCTATTCCTCCTTTTACATCAATATCTATAAGTAATCTTTCTCCATTAGCAAGAGCATCCTCAATTTCCTTTTTTGGCGTGCCGTACATCCAATCATGAACCTTCTCATACTCAACTAATTCGTCCCCTTCTATCGCATCCGTAAATTCTTCATCAGTTACGAACTTATAGTCTTCTCCGTGAATCTCACCGGCTCTTGGAGGACGAGTGGTCAAGGATGTCGAGTACCTTGCGTGGTCGTCTCTGTCCATATATGCTCTGCATATGGACGTCTTTCCGGAACCGGATGGCGCGCATACTACCACGAGAATACCTCTGCTAATGTCTTACTTCCTCGATTAAATTACGTTTTGAACCTGTTCCCGCACAGATTCTATCTGGTTTTTCATCTCAACTATGATGTGAGCAATTCCGTTTTCATTACTCTTCGATGCAATAGTATTCGATTCTCTATTCATTTCCTGAAGCAGAAAATCAAGGCGCTTTCCTACAGGTTCATCGATTTCAATATATGTCAGGAATTGTTTAATGTGACTTTTTAAACGCACACATTCCTCGGTGATATCGAGCTTATCTGATAAAATCGCCAGTTCATGATCCAATTTCCCCGGTTCTATCCTGCCCCGTAACAGTTCATCCACGCGCGTCTTCATCTTTTCGAACTGTTTCGAGGAATTATTCTCCGATAACTGTTCAATTTCTTCGACCTTAATCTGCATATTCGACACTCTCTCAACTATATCCGAGGTGAGCTTCTCCCCCTCATCCTTTCTCATATCTGCCAATTCTATGATTGCAGTCTCAAGAGCCTCAAACGTCAATTTCCTCAGCTTTTCAAAATCTTCTTTGCCCGGTTGAAGGAAAATATTGCTATTCCCTAATAAATGGTTCAGCTTTATAGGTTCATCTATTCCCGCGTGCTTCTTAATCTCTCCAAGAAAGTTTGCATAGTTTTTTACCGCCTCGGCATCCAACTTCGAGAGACCGCCATTAGACTTGCTTTCTTCAATGTGCAGATTACAAAATATCTTTCCCCTTTTAAGCCGTTTTTGAATTGACTTTTTAATCTCCTCATCCCATGCCATATAACCTTTATTATTTCGCATTATTACGTCACAATAACGGTTATTGACAGAGCGTAATTCTATTGAAACGACACACTCTTCCCCAATAGATTCGCCCCTTCCGTATCCTGTCATGCTGTGCAACATCCTACCTTAAATCCTTAATTTTCAGCTCCCAAGGGCGTTTTCGCCCATTTTATACTAAGCAGAGAAATATATAGAACATTTGTAGGATTGTCAACATCAATCTTGTTGGCATAAATGGTTGGTTTATCTTAAATTCAGACCTGTTATTTGACTTTAAAATTATGCTCAATGATCTGAATATATTGAACCTGCTTGCAGAAAATTTCGACTCCGATCTCAGCGGCAAAAAATTCCATGTCGGATTCACTTACCGTAAGAATGAACTCTTGATCATATTTGGCAAAAAGAGACCGAAAACACTCTTTTTCAATGCCGCCAAAAACAAGCCTCACCTCTATTTGCGGGAAGGAGATTTCAAGCCGAAGCGGAAACAGGTAGTGAAGCTGTTCAAGGATTTAAATGGCTTAGAACTACAGTCAATAAATGCATCCCGGACAAACAGGGAATTGTCATTACAGTTCGAACATGGTGTGTCACTACAATTTGTCTTCTTCGGATATCAACCGAATGCGGTGCTTATAAATGATGAAAATAAGATTATGGACAGTTTTAAAAATTCCTCTAAATTGAGCGGACGCAACTATGCAGATGAATTTCCGCTGCTCAAAAAGATTCTAATCAAAAATCCAGCTGACCTAAAGCGAATTTTTAAAAGTAATCCTTCCGTTAAACTATCACGGGCGCTGCGAAACGCCTTTCAATCAATAGACAAAACTTCCGCTCATGAAATCGTATTTCTTGCCGGCAGCTCTTCCGACCTTAAAAGTCACATGGTAGATGACAAATCAATAAAAAAGATTTGGCAGGCATATAAAATAGTGACTAATGCAATGTCTACGGCGGATGTCAGAGTTTATCAAACCTCACCTCCCATACTGGCACTTTTTAAACCGGAGCATTTAGCCGGAGATCAACAGGTTTCTTTTGACTCGGCAAATGAGGCTGTGATTGAATTTATTAAATTGCAGAACTCTTACGACAGTTTACTCTTCAAAAAGCGGGACACATTAAAATCCCTACAACTTAAATTGAATTCTGTGGGAGAACGAACGAAAAAACAAAAGGCGGATCTTATCAAACTCAGAGAACGGCAAGATTGGGATAAGATCGCCGATGTCCTTATGTCTAATCTTCATAATCTCAGGAAGGGAATGTCAGAAGTCTCACTTTCGGATTTCGTCGGAAATGAAATGGTGATCAAACTCGACAGCGACATCTCGCCTGCTTCAAATGCCCAGCGCTATTATAAAAAAGCAAAAGCTGCGCGTTCGGGAGAAAAGAAACTTCTGCGGGCTATTAGAGAGGGAGAAAAAATGATTCCGGACCTTGCCAAATTGGTAGTGAAGC
>JADFMS010000070.1 GCA_022563775.1 Fidelibacterota bacterium
CTTTTCAAATTCAGAATCGGGGAAACCCGCCTTTTCGCCCGCACCCTGCTGCATTATGACTTCGAGGCCGGCTTCGACCAATAGATGCACAACAGAGGGTACTACGGCAACGCGATTTTCGTTCGGATAGGACTCAACCGGCACTCCAACTTTCATCTAAACCTCCACATTGATTCGTCCCAATATCCGTACTACCTCTTAATGTTACTGATTATGCGTCTATATTGCACGGAATATTTGCGGAGATAGACATTTGAATCTTGATCAGTCTAAAGTCATAAAGTACGGAGTGATTTGGTTTTTTTCGTGCGGGTTATCCTACTTCAACAGAACCATCTTCCTCGTCCGGACGAAATCACCTGCTTGGAGCCTATAGAAGTAGATACCGGAGGAAACGTTTGATGCGTCCCATCGTGCCGAGTGCAGACCGGCCGGTTTCTCTTCGTCCACCAATCGTGCCACTTCCCTGCCTCTGAGATCAAAGATAATAAGCGATACTTCCGACCGCGACGGCAAGGCGTAATCTATTGTGGTGACGGGATTGAAAGGATTCGGGAAGTTTTGTTTTAATTCGTATGAAACGATAACTCCTGTTCTTCCCGGAGCGACACCAACTGGCTTTGAAGACATTTTCAAATTCCGGACACCCCAATCTGAAAGCCCGGAGCTCAGTAATGCATTCGTATTCTCGAATCTTATGACATTAAGGGTGTCAACGAGATGCTTGGGGATGGTCATTGATCCGGTCGTTCCCCAATTGTTTTCACCGGTCGTTTCCAGATATGACAGAAATATGCCGTTAACGAATACGGATACTTCATCACTCTCACGAATATTATAGGCTTCAAAACTCAAAATATCACTGACGCTGAAGGGTATAGCGTCGGACCTGAAACTAAAACCGATCTCATATTTATAAGAGCTTTCCGATTCCGGGGAATATAAATATTCATCCGTAACAGGGAGTTCCACCAACTCCGGTAACATAGGTTTATCCACCCATACCGGACTCGACCACGCGAACCTATCGTTTGCGTTTCCGACAGACGTTACCCGCAGGTAGTAAAATGAACTCCGCACATATAATGAATCCCTGTAAGAGAAATCAAATGATAAATCAGTTCCATCCAAATCGAGATCTGTTATTTCGTAGTTCATACCGTTATATTTTACAATCTCAACGTTTCTGATCGGGGTGTGCGACAAAACGCTTCCTGTGATCAGCGGGAGCGAATCTGATATGATTTCAGAGCCCATCCAGGCGTCATTAACTTTAAATTCGACTATCGTCCTATGATCCGTGGTTCCGAATACCCTGCGGGCTTTAATCGCCTCAAACAGCGTTTCTCTGGAAAGGTTATTTGCATATACTCCTGTTAATCCGGTTCCACGAGATGTGAAATCCAAAGCTGTGGGCGCCCACATCCATCCATATCCCGGATATCCGAAGTGACCGTCGCTTGAGGCTAATATACCAAGTTTATGACCCATTGCAAGCGCATCCCTGACATAATGCCCGGCTGATCTTCCGCCAGAAGTTATATGGTCTAATGGATTTAAAAGAAATTCGTTTGCACCGTGTTGCGAATATATTTCAACAAGACGCTGAAATTCATCACTTCTAAAGGTCCAGTCCACTTTGCGTGAACCCCATGCAATATGATGAGGTATTGTTAAAGCTCTCTGTCCCTCCAAAGCAGTCCAAAGATCGGATGCTAAGGGATAAGTTTTATTACTGTAAGGCTCGCCGTCATCTCCGGGATAGATAATGTGTTTGTGACCTCTACTCTCGTTTGTCCATTCCCACCCTAAAAAAGAAACGAATTTGCCCTCGCTGTTATGGGCTTTGGCGAATTCCCTTATCTTTTCCCAGACTCCGGGTGTCAGATAGTTTACACCATAGGTATGATCGTGATCGGTCAGCGCAACGAAATCGAGATTTGCGACATTCTTGGCATAGTTATAAAAATCTTCAATAGTGCCGTTCCCGTCACTGATATTCGAGTGATTTTGTATATCACCCCAGTACAGATTATACTCGGGAGGAGACAGCGACACTATATACGGATTACTGAAGTGTTCCGTGCCCGAAAAATCCTTGGCGAGTAATTGATGTTCCCCTTCACCGGATTGGAAAGTAATGACCACGCGGCCCGAGTCTGTTAAATCAAACTCGACCGTGTTTTGTGTTCCGCAATCCGAACCTCCGAAACATGTAACCTCAAGAGTACCGGAATATTCGGTATCGATATTGTTGTATTCATCGAATGCAACAAAAACAGCCGATACGGATTCTTCGATTGTAAGAAGTGACGGCACTGTTATCTGAAAATGCTTGGCAGAATTATTAACTACCTGTATGGTGGGTATAGGTGTGATAATATTCCACGAATTCGACCCGGTTTTATCAGCGAGCATGCGGAACTCATAATAAGTTGCGTGAACATTGCTCGTAGCCCTTCCACTCAACGATCCGGAGATGTCTCCGTAGGTGAAAGTAATAGTATCGCCAATTGCGGGCGGTTCGCCGCTAAAAGTCGCCACGATATTATAACTAAAAGGTAATCTCGATCTCTTTGCCAATTGAATCCCGGTCGCAGGATTAGAAGAGCGTACCTTCACAAAACCTCTCTGGTTCGGATAATTTATTTGAGGATAGGTCCAGCTTTTTTGGTTTGGGAGGAAGGCAAAAGGAATTTCTAACATCAATTTCCCGCCTGAAACAAAAGTACCGCTTTTCGGAATGTATGTGAAGGTCCAAGTTCCCTTTTGAGAAGGATTAGCTTCTGAAGGTGTTACAAAAACTGTATCAACGCCATCCGATCCGCTGATTTGAATATGTACCCGTGGGATTGAATCCTGAAAATCCATAAGTTGCTCTTCCAAAAGAATATACTCTCTCGGTGTGAGTTTTTTATCCTGGACAACCGGACCATCAAACGAAATGAAAAATGCGACACTCAAACTGAGTATGAGATAAGTTCCGGTTTTGGATCGATTCGTCTTATGCATCAGTGAACAATCTTTAACTATTTCCTGTTTAGCGGTGTGTCATATGATACCAGAGCAAAAATATAATATAATGAATAATAAATTGCTGGAAGTATTATGGATAATCAAATTGCAGAATGATTGATTGAAGTGTTGTATTGAGGTGTTACTATTACCTTACATCCTCGTCTTCTTCGCCGAATTCGGGTGCTTTTTCAGCTAACCGGGAGTTATAATCCTCCTCAGTCAGAACTTTGAATATTCCCTTTCGAAAGAATAGTGCCTAATACTTAAAAAAACTCTTGACAAGACAGGCCTGATGAGTTATAATAGCACTTTACTAAGGTAAAGTGCCTGGCAAATGAAAAAATTAAAGAAAAAAGACTTAACCAATTTGTACGAAGCGGTTGTCAGTCTCAAATCCGTTGAGGAGTGTAAAAATTTCTTGCGGGATCTTTTAACTAAAACCGAGATTGACGAAGCCGCCATGAGATGGAAAGTCGCCCGTTTGCTTAATGACGGCAAAACTTACATAGAAATTGAAAAAATTACCGGACTCAGCTCCACTACGGTTGCAAGAGTTCACAAATGGCTTAAAAAAGGCAAGGGTGGATATTCAAAAATGCTTAGAAATATTTCACAAACCAACGATAAATAAGAGACTATAATTTGGAAAATTTAAACAAAGATAATGGAAGGTTGAAATTAGCCTTTCAAAAATCAGGCAGGATAACCAAGGGATCGATTGACTTACTAAGCGGTTGCGGATTCAGTTTTTCATACCGGGAGGGTGTGCTATATTCTCCCGTAAGCAATTTTCCCCTCGATATTTTAGCGATCAGAGATGACGATATTCCCCGGTATGTTCAGGAAGGGATCTGTGATCTTGGAATAGTGGGTTCCAACATCGTTGAAGAGGAAAATTCAAATGTAGAAATCCTGTCCCGTCTGGGTTTCGGCAGATGCCGCATTTCGATTTGCGTACCAAAAATTGCCCAGATAGATAAATTGGAAGAGCTTGAAGGTAAAACCATCGCTACATCTTACCCGAAAATCCTGGCAAAATTCTTAGCTGAAACAGGTCTCAACTCTAAGATCACGAAAATTAGCGGCTCTACAGAAATTACTCCGTCCATTGGAGTAGCGGATGCTATCTGCGAGATTATTTCCTCGGGCAGCACGTTGAAAATACACGGACTTATCGAGATGGTAGAATTAGTTAAGTCAGAAGCGGTATTGATAGCGCACAAATCCACTCTTGCCGATAAAAACCGGGAACGGCTCATCGGCAACCTTTTGTCTCGTGTCCAAAGTAGGGTGCTTGCTCAGGGTAAAAAATATGTTGCCATGAATGCCGGCATTGAAAGTATCGAAAAGATTAAAACCTTGATACCGGGCATTAAAAGTCCCACTATTATTCCCCTTCTCGAAGATGACATGGTAGCACTGCATTCTGTGGTAGATGAACAGGAATTTTGGAATGTACTCGATGATTTGAAGAGTGCCGGTGCAACCGGAATAGTTGTGTCTTCAATCGATAACATCATCCTGTAAGCATGAATATACGCCTTCTTAAAAGTTTAAATCAGCACGAACTGAGTGCGCTGTTAAACAGAAATGTCGATCCCGAATCCTCTTTGACATCTACCGTCGAAGGAATCTGTCTGGATGTGAAAAAAAACGGGGACAGTGCCGTGCGTTCCTACACAAAGAAATTCGATAAGATCGATCTTGATCATTTTTCGGTGACCGGGGAAGAAATTGATAACGCCTACGACAGCATCGATAAGAATCTCGATAGTTCGATGCGTACGGCACGCGATAATATTCTAAAATTTCACGAAGCGCAGCAATCGCAAATCAGAGAAGTCATAACCGATGTCGGTATCTCGTGCAGCCGCGAGCCAAGGGCTATAGAAAACATAGGGCTTTATATACCGGGCGGAACAGCTCCTCTTGTTTCAACAGTTTTGATGCTCGGTGTTCCCGCACAGTTGGCGGGATGTGAACGGATTGCGATGACAAGCCCAACTGGCAGAAATAGAGAAATAAATCCCTCATTGCTTGCGGCAGCAAAATTGGTCGGGATACAAGAAATTTACAAAATTGGCGGAGCGCAGGCTGTAGCGGCATTGGCGTATGGCACCAACTCCATTCAAAAGGTAGATAAGATTTTCGGACCGGGAAATCAATTTGTCACCGCGGCTAAAAAGTTTGTCTCGAACGACCCGGACGGCGCCGCAATAGATATGCCGGCCGGACCCACAGAACTTTTGATTATCGCCGATGATCAAGCCGATCCTCTGTTCGTTGCGCTTGATCTCGCCGCTCAAGCCGAGCATGGAACTAATTCTAACGTTCTATTATTAACCGACAGCCCGGAATTTGCAAATTCTGTTCTCGATGCAATTTCAAAACTATCTTTACCCGATGACCGTAAGGAGATTATAAATAATTGCTTAAATAAATCCGTAATTCTCAAAGTCGAAAATATTGAAGAAGCAATTCGCTTTTCGAACGAGTACGCGCCTGAGCACCTTTCCCTTCAAATAAAGAAGGCTGATTTATTTAAGGAAAAGATTAAAAACGCCGGAACGGTTTTTCTCGGCAGCAATACGCCGCCTGCCGCCGGTGATTATGCTACCGGTGCGAATCACATACTTCCTACAAACGGTAATGCAAAATCTTACAGCGGATTAGCTTTGAGCGATTTTCAAAAATTTATCACTTTTCAAAAAACGGATGATACCGGTTTAGAAAATATAGCGTCTGCTGTAAAAGGATTGGCGGAAGCTGAGGGACTTTATATGCATTATGAATCTGTGCAGGCAAGGCTTAACAATGCTTGAACTAAAGAGTTTTATCCGTCCGGAACTCCTTAATTTCAAGCCTTATACCAGTGCTCGCCATCTTGCTGGGAACGGCGGAATACTGCTGGACGCTAACGAGAACCCGTTCGATAAAATTATTGATATTAGTGATATAATCGCAAACAGATATCCTGATCCAAGTTATAAAACCCTGAGAGATGCTTTTTCTGATTATATAGAACTGCCAGGGGAAAACATATTTGCCGGAGCAGGTTCGGACGAAATTATTGATCTTTTATTAAGACTTTTCTGCGTTCCGAATCAGGATGGAGTAGTGATCATTGAGCCAACCTACGGCATGTACAAAGTATCTTCAGAATTGAATGGAGTCATAGTAAGATCCTGCTTGCTCGGTGATGACTTTGATATTGATATTTCAAAACTACATGAAGCGGTAAGCGAAGAGACAAAACTCGTTTTTTGTTGTTCACCCAACAATCCGACAG
>JADFMS010000071.1 GCA_022563775.1 Fidelibacterota bacterium
ATCAGGCCAGAACATCATTCTATTCGGCTCTATCGCTGCTTCCGCGACCTGCTTACCCGCCGCTATACGCTTATCGTTGTTAACCGCCTGCAACATAGCCAACCATGTGAAAAAGAAAATGAGGAATATCAATCCAACAATAGGAACGTTATCAGGCTTGGTCACTATTAGCAGAAAGTTTGCGTCGAATAGGCTTAAAATAAAAAAGAGTGCCGACGAAACTCCCACTACTATCATTGCTTTTCCTGACCAGAAAATTTCAGAATACTTAAAGCTCGTGAATAATATTATCACCAATAGTGTAAAAAGAATCGGCGGGTCTGAGATCACATTAATTATATCTTTCATATCTAAAATGCTCTCCTGTTACATAGGTCCGGAGATGTTTCCATCTTTACGGATTCTGAAAAAATGTAGCGCCATTAAAATGATGACAACAAATGGTAACGCAACACAATGAAGCACATAAAATCGTAAAAGTGTCGCCTCACCGACAAAACGTCCACCGAGTAAAGCAAACCTTACGTCATTTCCCGCATGTACGAGCGAGATACCACCGATTTGGAGGAGTGACGCCCCGGGACCTTCATGTCCAAGGAAAGGTGTTGCCCGAGCCATGTTGGTACCTACCGTCACCGCCCATATGGCGAGCTGATCCCATGGAAGAAGATATCCCGTGAAGCTTAATAATAGCGTCAAAACCAACAGTATAACACCTACTCCCCAGTTAAACTCGCGCGGTGGTTTGTAGGAACCTGTCATAAATACCCTGAACATATGAAGCCAAACGGTGATTACCATTAAATGTGCTGTCCAGCGATGAAGTTCTCGCATGATACCGAGCGGAACTTGCTCGCGAAGATCTACAATATCCATATATGCGTATTCAACCGTAGGTCTATAATAAAACATTAACAGGATTCCGGTGACAGTCAATACCATAAACAAAAAGAACGATAATCCACCCATGCACCATGTATATCTTAATCGTACGGCATGTCGCCGCGTGCGCGCGGGATGTAAATGCAGCCATAACGAATTTAACACTACAAGAAGTCTCGAACGTCTCGTTTTGGGTATCCCTGTTCGAAAATAGGATTTCGCTACTTGTGATTCAGCCAGTTGTTTCCAGACGGATTTCTTCTTTTTCTTAGGAGCCGCTTCAGGAGCTTCTGTCGTGCTCCCTTTTTCTAAATTCTCGTCAGCCATTCTTTATCTCATTCCTTTTAAATAATAACCTATACCTTTAAAAAACTATCGGGGTCTTTCCACTGACCCTTTTCATATTGAAACTTACGATTTTTGTCTACTAAAATCTGTCCGTCTTCTGCGTAACTTATCATATAACGTTCTAATGGTCGTGGAGCGGGACCTTCAAAGTTTATGCCTGTTTTATAGAATCCGCTGCCGTGGCACGGACATTTGAATTTCGCTTCCGCTCCGAGCCAGTTAGGCGTGCACCCGAGATGGGTACACACAGTACTCAGAGCGAAAATTCCTTCTGAATTCCGAACGAGCCAGACTCCGAATGATTCTTTGAACCGCTCATCGACCGCGCCGATAATATAGTCTTCAGGATAACCCGCTTTGAACGTAAGCGGAGGCTCGAACAGCACATTTGGAAAGAAGAACCTACCTATCGCAGCTGCCATACCAAGTGTTGCCGCTGTAAAAGAGAGCCACGCAAGCCCCATCCAGGAGAAAAAACTCCTCCGGTCAACTTGTTTCTTTACCGGTTTTGGAGGTTCTGTTTTTACTACTGTTTCACCCTTAGTCTCTTCAATCGGAACTTCATTTTCACTTCTATTTGGAACATTTTCGGTCATATCTCACATTCTCCGTGAATCTTTATCCATTTCCTTCAAACATATTCAGAGCCTCTATTGCTGCTTGCCTGACTTTCATGTTAGGGTCGGAATCTTTTAGATCGGCAAGCCTCTCTTTTAAGGTTTCAACCTGAAGAGCTCCAATAGCATACACCGCTGATTTGATTGTCTCTTCTTTCAATATTTCATCCATTTGTCCATGCCCGCTAAGATAATTCCGGTCTAACATCAATTCTAAGATGTCTTTTCCGGCACTGTCGCCCAATTTTGCCAACGACAATGCGGCATTCCATTTAACATCATCAACCGGGTCCGAAAGAGCAGCTCGTAATCCTGACTTTGAGCCGTCCTCGTCCAAGCTGCCGAGAAGATGAGCAGCTAGCTTTCTCATGCCCGGATCGGGATCATTCAAATATTCTAAGACTTTTTCTTGTAATCCCTTTACTCTAAGCTTTCCAAGAGACCAAAGGGCATATAACCGGGTTTCGTCATCGGCGTCTTCAGTTGCATCCCACAAACTTTTAATGCTTCTCGGGTCAGAAAGATATCCTAAAGTAAGGGTCAAATATCTGCGAATCCTTGGATCATCATTTTTTGTGTTCTCATATATTGCCAAGAGCTCTCTGATAAATCTATCTTCAAATGGCTTATCAGCATCCGCCCGCATTATCTTCGAAAGCATATACGCTGAGTGCCACCTGTTGTTAACCCCGCCTATTTTAATGCTTTCCAGATAATCATACCGAGTCTTTGACTCAGAAAAGAAAAATGTGAATATAAAAAATACACCGATTGCGACTGCAGCAATTAAAAACGGCGTTATGAAAAGTTTTGCAAAATCGCCCCAATTCCCAATCCCGTCACTGATGGGCATTCCGCTTCGTTGCAGAGGATTACTTCCCTGGTTTTCTTCCATCTATGCCTTGCCTGACCAATCCTGATTTATTAAGATTAAGAACCTTATTCTTTATAAATCTTTAGTTTAAAACCTCTCTTACCCTACAGTAAATAATTCCTATAATCATTTACATCTATGAATTTAAGAGAATAAATATACATAGTCGTGAATCTTTTGTCAAGAAGGAATTATACACAATACCGAAGATTTTATCGTTCATTTTAAAAAAATTCAAACCGCCGTTCTATGAGTGAAAATTGAGTAATTTTGTGAATGAGGTGGAATATAATCAAGTCTAAGCGAGCTGTTTCATCGCTTCTTCGATTGAGTCTGAAGTTGATACATTAACGGTTTCTTTAAATTCAATGAATGCTTTATAGACTTTCTCTGACTTCAACACAAAGTTTACATTTATCCCCATTCTCGTTTGGTAATTTGTGAATCGCGACAGATGTTGAATCTCCTCCAATTCTATTGTCTCCAATAACGACAGATCAATTATAAATTTCTTTACCCCGTTCTTACTCATCTCCTCCACCAATCGAGTCACTTCCTTTCCGGCAGCTACCGTGTCTACCGGCTTTCTTTTGAGAATTGTGATGTCATTCTCTGCCGAGATAACTTCTATCAGATTCACTTCAAAGGTCTCGTTGAATAAATTTAGAAGATCTTCCGGATTTTCAGGTTTTTTAATACAGTCTATTATTCCCTGATTCCGATATTTATCAATTTCGCTCTGTTCTAATTCTCCGCTATAATATATATATGGTTTTAAAATTCTATTTTTATCAATGCTGTTCAGCGTGCTGCACAGCTTTCCCGCATTAAGCAAATTCAGGCGTTTATGCTCTGCAAGTATAAATTCGGAAAATGATGATACAAAGTATTCTTGCAAATCGTCAATAGAATCAACGACATTGATTTTATAAATCTCAGGCAGTCCTGAACGGATCTCTTCATGAAAATTTGCATTAGCAGATAACAGTAATAAATAAGTATGTCCGTCAAGCGGCTTTTTGAAGCCCCCCTCTGTGGCATTCGACACCTCTTCACTCTGAAGAGCTCTCACAATTCTATTGACCAGCTGTTTGGGGGTTGCTGGTTTTATTATGTAATCCACCGCCCCTAATGCAAGCGCCGCTTGAACTTGCTTAATCTCTGAATGCGCTGAAACCATAATGACTTGTATATCATCTAACTCCGCTATCTCTCTCTTCTTTTGAAGAACTTCGATGCCATTGATTTTCGGCATCATCAAATCGAGCAGCACAACATCAGGATGGAATTCTATCATCATTTTCAACCCCTCAATTCCATCCTCAACGGCCTGAATTTCGTAACCGAACTCCCTCAAGATCTTTTTTGATATGGAACGGGCATACTTATCATCATCGATTACAAGAATTTTTTTCCCGACTCCGATGCTCCTCAGATGACTTATATCTTCTGTATCGAATCTTGCCTTCATTCAGTTATGATAACTCATTTTAAAATATCTTCCAAGATAAATAGAATTCGTATAGGTCATTCGTCCGACTTGATAGAATCTCTTATCAACAAACTCAGTTTATTTTCAGAAATCAGATTCACTCCTAATTCATTTGCCTTTTTAAGCTTAGATCCGGCGTTTTCTCCGGCAACCAGATAGTCGGTCTTTTTGCTGACCGATGACGAAACCTTTCCACCGGCTGATTGTATGATACCCTTCATTTCCTGACGATTCCGTTTTTCGAATGTCCCCGTAATTACAAAAGTCAATCCCTTCAAAACATCCGATCTTTTCTCAGGTATCTCACTAAACTTGATTCCAAGTTGAAATAATCGCTTGATCGTATTTTTATTTTTTCCCTCGCGAAAAAAGTTCCTTACGCTCTTAGCTACTATCGGACCAACACCCTCAACGCTTTCAAGAGAATCTGTTTCTGCGTTCTTGATTGATTCAAAATCTTTGAACTCATCCGCGAGCACTCTTCCCGTTTGCTCTCCAACATGGCGGATTCCAAGCGCATAAAGAAACCGCCCTAATGTTGTATCCCGACTCTTATCCAAAGAACTTAAAATATTTTGTCCTGATTTATCAGCCATTCTCTCCATAGACGACAGCTGTTCAAGCGTCAGCGTATATAGGTCAGAGACATTCCTTATCAACTCCTTATCGACAAGCGCCTCTATTAATTTATCGCCTAATCCGTCTATATCCATAGCTCCTTTACTTGCAAAATGTTTGATAGATTCCTTTAATTGAGCAGGACAGGATCGGTTTTGGCAGCCGTGCACCGCCTCACCGGGTAATCTTTTAACCGTAGCTCCGCATACAGGACATTCATCAGGTATATGATACGGTTTAGAGGCTCTCTTCCTTTTTGATTTAATGACACTCACAACTTCAGGAATTACATCTCCAGCTCTTTGGATTATCACCCTGTCACCTTCACGAACATCTTTGCGGTCTATCTCATCCTGATTATGCAAGGTCGCGCGTTTAACGATTACGCCGCCTACATTCACAGGTTCGAGTTCAGCCACAGGAGTCAGCGCTCCGGTTCTTCCTACTTGCACGCTGATAGAAATAATCAGAGTCGTTTCCTGCTGAGGCTTGAACTTACCGGCTATCGCCCATCTCGGACTCCGCGCGCGAGCGCCTAATCGGTCTTGAAGCGAAAGGTCGTTCACCTTTAAGACTATACCATCTATCTCAAATTCAAGCTTATCACGAACCTTCTCCATCTCTCTGAAATATTCAATAGCCTCCTCAATTCCACTGCACAGCTTGCCGTGAACCGTAACCGGAAATCCCAATTCTTTTAACCGGTTCAACGTTTCCCAATGATTTCCGGAATTGAAACCCTCAGTTGCTCCAACTCCGTAACACAAAATAGAGAGCGGTCGGGATGCGGTTATCTTCGGATCGAGTTGGCGGAGCGAACCCGCAGCCGCGTTTCTCGGATTGGCGAAAAGTTTATCCCCCTTTTCTTCTTGATGCTCGTTTAATTCCCTGAATGATTTTATGGATAGAAAAACCTCTCCCCTCACTTCCAACAAAGATGGAATTTTTGTATTGCCGGCTCTGAGCCGGAGCGGTATCGATTTTACTGTCCGGAGATTCGTTGTTATATCCTCTCCCGTTACACCGTCGCCGCGAGTCGAACCGGAAACGAACTTTCCGTTTTCATATACCAACTCCACGGCGAGACCGTCCAATTTTGGTTCTGCTACGTATTCCACTTCTCCCTCAAGCTCAAGAAGTTTCTTCACACTAACATCAAAATCTCGCAGCTCGTTCTCGTTCATTGCATTTGCCAAACTCAGAAGCGGAATTGTGTGCGAAATGCTTCCGAACTCCTTTGAAGGTTCCGCTCCTACCCGTTGAGTTGGCGATTCGGGTATGACGAGTTCAGGATATTGTTCCTCTATTTTTTCTAATCTGCGGAAGAGCGCATCATACTCAGCATCCGACATTTCGGGATCATCAAGCACGTAATATTTATAATTATGACCTTCCAATACTCTGGTGAGGTCACCA